>NZ_BAAACY010000149.1:0-18234 GCF_039521925.1 Virgibacillus salarius
TCAAGCAGTAGCTATTATTCCATAATAGCTACTAGAGGAAGCGTAAATCTGAGCATTTAGTGATAAGGAATGAGCGAATTTTGCTCAGTTTTTTTAGGTGAGGAAGTATGATTCACTTATGCTTTTAATTGTTGTGCAAACGCAACGAAGCTCTCTAGTGAATCTGCATTGCTTAAAGCTCCTTTATTAACAACCTGCTCTGCTGGTTTTCCCATCAATAATTTCTTTACAGGAATCTCTAGTTTTTTCCCATTTAATGTTTTAGGTAGATCAGAGACTTGATGAATTCCGGTTGGTACATGTCTTGGAGAACAGTGAGTTCGAATATGTTTTTTAATTGATTCCTCTATTTCAGTAGTTAATTCATATCCCTCTTTCATAACAACGAAAAGAGGTACAAAAGAATCTCCATCTATTTTTGGTATATCAACAATTAAACTATCAGCTACCTCCTGAACATGGTCTACTGCACGATAGATTTCGCTAGTACCAATTCGAATACCTCCACGGTTGATTGTTGCGTCTGACCTTCCATAGATAATACATGTATTTCTTTCCGTAATTTTAAGATAATCCCCATGGCACCATATTCCAGGGAAGACATCAAAGTAGCTATCGTGAAGTCTCGATCCATTCGTATCATTCCAAAAATAGATTGGCATAGACGGAAAAGGTTCAGTTAAGACAAGCTCACCGACATTTTCTATTTCAGGCTGTCCTTGCTCATTAAAGCTTTCAATTTTAGCACCTAGACCACGGCATTGTAATTCTCCGGCATAGACTGGAAGTATCGGGCAACCTAATATAAATGCTGTACATACATCCGTTCCCCCACTTGCAGAAGCAATCCAAATATCTTTTTTTACATTTTCATAGCACCATTGAAATCCCTCTGGTGGTAGAGGTGAACCTGTGGAGCTAATATTCTTTAGATAACGAAGGTTAAACAATTCTTTTGGTTGGAATTTATCCTTCATACATGCTGTAATATAGCTTGCACTTGTACCCAGAACAGTCATTTTTGTTTCTTCAGCTAGTTTCCATAGCTTTTCTTTCGTTGGATAGCCAGGATTTCCATCATATAAAATGATGGTACTACCGGTTAGTAACCCACTAATAAGGAAATTCCACATCATCCAACCAGTAGTCGTAAACCAGAAAAAACGATCATCTTCTCCTAGGTCAACATGGAAGGTTAATGCCTTTAAATGCTCTAGTAAAATTCCGCCTTGACTTTGAACAATTGGTTTTGGCTTTCCAGTAGTACCAGATGAAAACAATACCCATAAAGGATCATTGAAGGATACATATTCAAAGTACAGCTTTTGATCCTGATGTTGAGATGGAATAGCTTCCTTCCATAAGGTCACAGACGGAAGCTGTTGAAAGGTTGCCTCTTTATCTAAGTAAGGAATTGCAATCGTTGCTTCGAGTGTTGGTAAGCTAGCTTCGATAGTAGAAGCTACTTCTGTTCGATCAAAATCCTTTCCCCCATAGCGATAGCCATCCACAGTGAAAAATACCTTCGGTTCGATTTGTTGAAAGCGATCAATGACGCTCTGTGTACCAAAATCAGGAGATGCACTAGACCAAATAGCGCCAAGGCTAGCTGTAGCCAAAAATGCTACCACTGATTCATATATATTAGGTACATAGGCGACAACACGATCACCTTTGTTAATTCCTAAGTTCTTTAGTGTGTGTTGCATAGCTACTGTATCTTGGTATAATTTTTGCCACGTTACTTCCGTAGTGGTACGGATTTCTGATGTATGAATAATTGCAGGCTGTTCAGAGAAAGCACGCTTATTAAAGATATGCTCGGTATAATTTAATGTAGCTTCTGGAAACCATTTAGCTCCAGGCATTTGATGAGACGTTAATACAGTTTGATATGTATCCTTTGCTTTAATCTCGAAATACTCCCAAATAGATGACCAAAATGCTTCGATTTCATTAACGGACCATTTCCAGAGGGAGTGATAATTCTGAAAGTCTAAACCTTTATGCTGTTTGAGCCAATGTATATAGTGATTAATTTTCGAGTTTTTTTTCCTCTCGTTACTTGGCTCCCAAAGTAGTGTACCTTCACTTACTTGTTTCAACTCGTTCCCTCCTGTTCATGAAAAAGATTACTTCTATTATATGTAAACGCTTACGGTCTGTAAAGGAACCTATATTTCTGGAAAATCTTATCGGATAGGGGCAGTACGGAAGCTCCAACTCAAGTGTACCACGTCCCTTTATTGGGCGTGGTACACTTGAACGTTCTATTCTATACGAGCAAAAGGCTTTAATTGTTGGCTAATATATCAGAAAAAGTTTTCATATAAGCTGGTAAATCAGGTGGTCGCCGACTCGATACTAGGTGACCATCTACTATTACTGCTTTATCTACCCAATTGGCACCTGCATTTTTCATGTCGTCTTTTATTCCTGGAGTACTTGTCACTTGTTTTCCTTGTAAAATATTTGCAGAGATAAGTACCCAACCGGCATGACAAATTTGGCCAATAGGTTTATGTGCTTTATCCATTTCTTGAACCATTTTAATAACCTCTGGATATCTTCTTAATTTATCTGGTGCCCAGCCACCTGGTACTAGAATTGCATCGTATTCTGAAGTCTGTATATCAGTGAATGCATAATCTGATATAGCTGGAACACCAAATTTTCCATGGTATGTTATTTGTGCTTCCTTACCAATTAAGTGAACCGCTGCCCCTTCTTCCTGCAAACGTAAAACGGGATACCATAGTTCAAGATCCTCAAAATCGTGTTCAACTAATGCAATAACCTTTTTATTATTTAAGCGCATAGGTCCCCTCCGTTATTCTAAATATAATGTCAGTGTAACAAAATTGGATCATAAGAAGAAAGCAGAAAGAACATATAAAAGCTTATTTTTGCTGTTTTTCTCGAATAGAAGCATTTAATGTAGTTTCTATTCGCTTTGTGATCATTTGTGCAGCACACCAAAATAGTAAATAGGTAAGGAGGAAAAAAATATACTATATCTAGCTGGCTCTTTTTCATTATTACAGACGTGACAGTATGCGTAATGAATTATGGTATAAGATACGTTATTTGCTGTTTAAAACAATCAAAATGATGTATAAGAGCAAGAAGTAACTTGTATGTATTCAAAAATATTGGTTTTGGAGGACTTGCTTTTGGAATGTTATTGTTTAGTGAACGACTTGCTATGTTTAAACATTGAAGAGGTGAAGTAATGAAAAGTATTAGTAACGTCTTCGGGATTCATTAGCCCTATGTATCGTAGTAGTAAATTTGGGGTTATTTACGCCTAAGCATTTAGTAGCGTATAAGAGTATTCAGCAACAATAACTGCTCTTATATCTGATTATTTTAGTTGGTATTATTTGTTGATTGTTATGCTTGTGTATTGTATTTATCTTAATTTCTCTAGGTATGGCAACGCAAAGCTTGGAAAAGAAAATGATAAGCCCGAGTTTAGCTTAACATCTTAGTTTGCGATGCTTTTCCGTGCAGGAATGGGAATAGGTCTGGATGTTACAAATGGAACATTAAACCCACATAACTCTGTCAAAATTATGTGAAAAATAATGCAATCGGCAGTTGCGGGCAATAATGGTGTATTTTAGCGGTATACTAAGTTTACAGAATATGCTTATTATTGCAGCCTTGCCTTTTCCGTAGTTATTCTGCTGATGGGTAAACCTATTAGAAAACTGCGCAAACGGAATACCGACAATGTAAATAAAAAACGTCGCACTTAGCCCCCGATTAAATTTTTACCCTGAAGAGACGGCTTTTGTCATCTAGGTTTAAAGATGTAACCGTGAGGGCAAGTGCTTACGTTAGATACGAGCGCGATACATTATGAAGAACTTCTTGGAATATAATATGCTACCTTATCTGATTTGGGTGAGTAATGCTTATTTAAATAATGGCAGTTTTTCTAAGAAGATAATATCATCACGATTAGCAGCATCCCCTTCTGCTAAAATCGCAGCTTTTGCAGTGACGTGACCTCCTGCATCGGCGACTAAGCTCTCAAGTGCCTTCATCGATTCGCCAGTACTAATAACATCGTCAATTAATGCAACCCTTTTTCCCTTTATTCTGGCTACATCGTGTTTATCTAAACATAGTAATTGTTGTTTTTGTGTGGTGATGGAATTTACCTCGTGAATCAGAACATCTTCCATATAGGGCTTCACGCTTTTACGTACAACAATATAGCGATCCATTTCTAGATGCTTTGAAAGCTCATGAATAAAGGGAATTCCCTTGGCTTCTGCAGTGACAAGTATATCGACCTCTGGTAATTTTTCAGCTAATAATGGTGCAGTAGCACTAATTAATTCCGTATCGCCAAGAACAACAAAGCTTGCAATTTTCACTTCGTCATTAATCGGAATGATTGGTAAATCTCTTGTTATTCCTGCTACCTTTAATGGATAAGTGTTCAAATCAATTCCTCCTAAAAATGTTATCGTACAATGGTAGTAGATTATGTTTAAAAAGCGTATATTCTATAATATTTAAATGCCGAAGATACTTAGTAGAAATTGCATGACAATGCCTGCTAACATTCCTAGGAATGGATCAGCAATGGCAGTTACTACCATTGTTACTCCAGCAATGATAGTTGAACCCGATCCATCTGTGCCAAGAGCTGCAGCTGCATTACCAGGTAGCGTAACAATGGCACCTAATACAAATAAAAAACCAGCTATAGATGCACTTGGTACAAACTTACCTATTTTCGGTAGTAATCGTAAGAATAAAATAATTGCCATAATGATCATCATCAGTACACCAGCCCATACAGTGTGTGGTGCACTTGCAGTTGCTGAAATTACCACTTCAACCGGTCCTCCACCAAAAAGTGCGGACCCCATATCTGCTAAGCTGCTAATAATTGTGATCGTGTCAACATTTACATCAGTAGCAGCAATCTCCCCATTTATTTTCCCGAATGCAATGTTAGCTCCAATATTTAAGCAAACCATAGCTAAGGCACCACGAATGACCATAGGGTTTAGCAGTAGTTTTTGTAGGGAAATTTTTTCTTTAGGCAGGTCCTTTTTGCCACCTGTTTGATCTTTTTTCATAAAGAAATAGATTACACTAGATAGAATAACGGAGATTGTAATGGTGTAAACAAGGTCTCGCGTTGCGACATATACAAGTAATGCGCTGGCAAAGGATGAAATACCAACAATACGATCTTGCTTCGCCATATCCCAGGCGACTTTTGCCAGCATTATTCCTACACCAGCCATCATACCATTAGTTATGACTGGACCAATCCAATCAATAATCTGTTCTAGTAGACCGAATAAACCAATAACAAGCATGATAAGTGCACCAAAGAAAATCATGGAGAGTCTTTCTCGCATGTTTTTTCCCATTGTACCAGCTAAGGTGATGGTTTCTGCTTGATAAGAAATGACGGCTACATTACTTGTTACCGCGTTCCCGAATGCTCCAATGATAAAGGCGATGGCGGTAGGTACAGAGGCGAAGCCAAATGTAAGTGCTAGTAATCCTTGTGGAAGGCCATTAAGCACACCACTAATTGCAGCTAAAAAATCTTTGATGATGTCCATCTGTTTTTCTCCTTTTCCCCCCGGGAAATGAATGGTGACTACACTACCAACGAATATAATGATAAGAAAAAACCGCCCAAAAATTGAACGGTTTTTCGCTAGAGTAAAAGCACCGTCCATAGTGAAGTAATTTACGGTTACTTCGTAGAGACTCCCAATCCATATTATTGGGAATATATGGGGTATATTTTTTATTTTTTACGAATGACAATGCCATTATAATATAAAATGTTTACTTTTTGTAGGTAAAAAAATGGAAAACAGCGAAAAAACAATGATTTTTTAATGTAAATCCATACAAAAGAAAAGGAGGGACAAAAGCGTTTTGTTTACTTCAAACAGGTTCTATCGCTGCTCCAGCAAAAATACTTCGCTATCTGCGAGCAAGGATTTAGTTGTACTTTTACTGCAGGGTAAGGAAGGATTAGGCAGCGATACATCGTACGCAGAAAAATGCTCTTCTTTTCAAGGAGTTTACGTATTTTGGCTGCAATTCGTAGTAACATTTATCCCACATATAACTGCAGTAAGAACCTAACTACAAGGAATAAAGTGAAACCACTATTGGTAAGTGGGGGATCGACCGCCAGTAAAAGGGCCGATTGGACGTTAGGTCATACCCTTGTGGTGGTACTAATCATCAGTGTGTGATAAACAAACCCCAAGGATTTAAGGTTCACTTTATTTTATCGTTCGGCTTTTGGGTTTTTCATTCGTCCCAGACCTTTGAAACAATTGATGCGAGCAATGGTTTGGTTACTACCACTCACTGAGGGAACTTCACACAGTTATTCAGCTCGTTGGAGTTTCGTATATGCTTATTGCATCTACCCCTTTTAAGATATCACCTATAGTAAAAGGATATTATCCTTATGATCGAAACCATTTTTTAATCTTTGAAAGGGTGGAGGATTGTTTATCATTTTGTTCTTCTTGTTTTTCTGATTGAATCGGATCAGTTTGTATAAAAATATCTTCTTTATCAATGGCATAGTCATAGGTTAAAACTGCTCCAATATCCGTTTCTACTTCTTCATTGGTTACGGTTGAATACGTAATATGGTACTTATTTGCTAAGTGTTTTTCTTCCTTTAAAAATCGATGAGAAACATCGCCATTAATAAGTAATGTTGCCTTAGGATGTTCTTTCATCGCTTCCTCTAGTTGAGCTAAGCCTTTATCAGACATAACTTGTCCCTTTGTTAAGGCGAGAACAATTCGTTCTCGAAGTGTTCCTAGAAATTGTTTACGTTCATGGTCTTTTGGTAGTCTCGTGCCATACATGCCTTCTGTAAGATAGTCATCTACATTTTTCTTACTCATCTGTATTCCTCGCTTTTTTAATATAGTTGTTGTTTTATCCCACAAATAACTGGCACTAATACCCCCACTTCAAGCAATAAAGAAACCAATATGGATAAGTGTGAGTCGCCTGCCAGTAAATGTTCGATCAGTTCAAAGGCCTTTAGGTCATACCCTTTTGGTATGGTACTAACCATCAGCAAGGAGAACCCCCCCACGGATGGAAGTTTCACTTTATTTATGGAATGACTATAATTGGAATTGTATTAATACCTCTATTGTACAAATGCCCCCTGTTAGAAGCAACGAAATTAGTGTTAAATAAAAAGTGGGCGAGACAAAAGAAAGGAAGTTAAAGAAAATCTGAACTATAATCCGAGTATACGAAGTGATATTCGGATCGTAGTTCAGATTGTTTTCGTAGTCTAAGAAATTATAAAATTAGCCCAGATATACCAGGCTTAGTTATCCTTAACCACAATAATATCCATGTTAGTAAATTATTTTCCTTTTATTCGTTTATTAGCTTGATCGCTTCGTTGTTGAGCTTCTTTATCCTCATGATCTGCTAATTCTTCAGAAAACTCAACATCAATACCATCTGACTTTTGGTTTTTAGGAGTTTGTGAAAGAAAATTATTCTTTGATTTATGATGCTCATCTTTTCCCATGTTTTCACCTCGTTTTTATGATCTCATGGTTATTATGCATCATAAATAGCTTTTCTATTTACGATCGCCACCTAGTAAATCGAATAAACCTCCGGCAATACTTCCTTCCCCTTTTGATCCACCCTTTTCAGGAGCGGCAGCAAAGATTCTACTAGCCAGTCTACTGAATGGAAGTGATTGTACCCAAACAGTTCCAGGTCCGCGTAATGTCGCAAAAAACAGTCCTTCCCCGCCGAATAATGCGGTTTTTACACCGCCAACATATTCAATGTTATAATCAATACCTGAATCCATTGCAACAAGGCAGCCTGTATCTACGCGTAGTGATTCTCCGACACCAATTTCTTTTTTATGTATGGTACCACCCGCATGGATAAACGCCATTCCATCTCCCTCAAGCTTTTGCATAATAAATCCTTCACCACCAAAAAATCCTGTCCCAATTTTTTTCTGAAACTCTATACCTACCGAGACTCCTTTTGCAGCTGCAAGAAACGCATCTTTTTGGCAAATTAACTTGCCATCAATTTCACTTAAATCCATCGGAATAATTTTACCTGGATATGGTGAAGCAAATGCTACATGGCGCTTTCCTGTACCTTCATTAGTAAATGCTGTCATAAACAAACTTTCTCCGGTAAGAACTCGTTTTCCTGCACCAAATAATTTACCCATCAAGCCTCCATCCTCTTTAGATGAGCCATCTCCGAAAATGGTTTCCATTTTGATTTGTTCATCCATCATCATTAAACTTCCTGCTTCAGCAATAACGGTTTCTTGGGGATCTAATTCAACCTCAACAAACTGCATGTCATCTCCATACAACTGATAATCAATTTCATGGTTATTCATAAGACCACTTCTTTTAAAATTGGAAAAATACGTACTTTTCTAGTATACGTATAAAAATGCTTTTAAGATTCAAAAAGATTGGGAATTCAAACAAATAGAAATGCTATTATTCCATATACTAGTTAATGGGATATAAGCTACTTAAAGGAGGGTGTACGTTGTCATTAAATTTAACGCAAAAATTAATTAAAGATCACTTAGTAGCTGGTGACATGGTTCCGGGTGAAGAAATTGGTCTGAAAATGGATCAGACCTTAACGCAGGATGCTACTGGGACATTGGTCATGTTGGAATTAGAAGCTATGGAATTGGATCGTGCAAGAACAGAAGCGTCTGCACAATATGTAGATCATAACCTTATTCAAGAAGATAATAAAAATCCAGATGATCATCTATTTTTGCAAAGTGCTACCCAGCGCTTTGGACTATTTTATAGTCGACCAGGTAATGGGGTAAGTCATCCTGTTCATATGCAGAGATTAGCAAAACCCGGTAAAACATTACTTGGCTCTGATAGTCATACGTGTGCGAATGGATGTATGGGAATGCTTGCCATGGGTGCAGGTGGAATTGATGTTGCACTAGCAATTGCTGGAGAACCATTTTACGTGAAAATGCCAAAGGTCTGGGGCATACGCTTATCGGGAAAGCTGCCTGATTGGGTAAGTGCCAAAGATATCATATTAGAATTACTTAGAAGGTATGATGTGAAGGGGGGAGTCGGTAAGGTCATTGAATACCATGGTCCGGGTTTACATCAATTAAGTGCAATGGATCGACATGTTATTGCAAATATGGGTGCTGAGCTAGGCGCTACTGGTACTGTCTTTCCATCAGATAAAGAAATTAAACGTTTCCTTAAAGAACAAGGAAGAGAAGACGATTGGATAGAATTGACTGCTGATAAAGGAGCGAGCTATGATCTTGAGGATGAGATTGATTTCACGTCATTAGAACCTCTTATCGCAAAGCCGTCTAGTCCCGGAAATGTTGTTCCTGTTCATGAATTGATAGATACGCCGATATATCAGTCATATATAGGCTCGTCTGCTAATCCTGGATTTCGAGATTTTGCAGTTGCTGCGGAAATAGTAAAAGATAAGCAGATTGCTGAGGGAGTTTCTTTTGATATTAATCCAACATCGAGGCAAATGCTTCAAGACTTAGTGAAAGAAGGTCATATAGCTAACTTGTTACAAGCTGGAGCACGATTACACCAAGCAGGATGCAATGGCTGTATCGGTATGGGGCAAGCTCCGGCTTTTGGTAGAAATAGTATTCGCACAACCCCTAGGAATTTCCCTGGGCGATCTGGAACGCGAGAGGATAGTGTCTTTTTATGTAGTCCAGAAACAGCCGCTGCTTCGGCTTTAAATGGAAAAATTACAGATCCAAGAACATTAGGAATGAACTATCCTGCTGTGAAGTTGCCTAAACAACCTACTGTTGATGAGCATTTACTAGAGGAGCCATTGCCTTATGATGAAGCAAAAAGCATACGTTTGCAAAAGGGACCAAATATTGCTTCGATTCCTAAAATGGATGAAATGCCTGACGAGATAGAAATACCTATTTTATTAAAAATGGGAAATAATATCTCAACGGATGAAATACTTGCAGGCGGAGCTCGTGTACTTCCTTATCGTAGTAACTTACCAGAAATCAGTAGGTTTACCTTTGAGATTATCGATGAAACTTACTATGAGCGAGGTAAGGAAACGGTAGATAAAGGTGGGCATGCAATTGTCGGTGGTTTTAATTATGGTCAAGGTTCAAGTCGAGAACATGCGGCACTAGCTCCAAGATATCTTGGTTTACGAGTAGCTATTGTTAAAGATTTTGCTCGTATCCATTGGCAAAACCTTGTGAATTTTGGTGTGCTTCCTCTGACCTTTGTGAATGAAGAAGATTATGATTTACTGCAGCAGGGGGATGTTTTAAAGGCTACAGATTTAAGGAGAAAAGTAAAGGAAGGAAAACATTTTAATATCGAGGTAAAAGGAAAGAAACAGCAAATTAAGGTGAAGCATACGTTATCTGAACGGCAAATTGATATCATGCTAAAGGGTGGCATTATTAATTGGGTGAAGGATCGTAGTGTAAAACAAGGATAACAAAGGAGGCAATAGCATGAGTCGAAAAGACAATCGATGTAGGGTATGTGATGGTACTGGTTTATTGGCGGATGATGAAGGTTGGCAATATCGATGTTCTGTTTGTAATGGGGATGGTATTTATGGTCGAGAAGATGAAAACAAACCAGCACGAATTATGCAAGTAGATGAGAATAATCGGTTGTTGGATTAATAATGAGACGGGGACAGAACGATTCCGAAGACCCCAGAAGAGAGACTGAGGTCGTACCCTGCCGAAAGAGACATTTTAATTGAGTCATGAAATGAACTACCTATCTCCAGAACAATAACCCGAACTTTATCTGGTTTAGATAAAGTTCGGGTTTTACATCTTTGTAATGTTTCCACTAACGTATTATACATTATACAGTTGTGTCATAATGCTCTTCTGCTGCTGTAACATTGTTTTTAGCTCTGAATCCTGTATATGCTGCTCATATAAAAACGATATATGTTTGTTGAGTATAGGAAGCAGTCGTAGATATTTTCACTGTGTAGATTATTTTGTTATGGTATAAAGCATAAATCGTCTTAACAAGAGAAATGCTTATGTTTTCTTGCTTCATTTAAAAGCCTGTAAGATGTATAATTAAAAAATATAAAAAAGCTATAAAGTGGGGAAAAGCATAATTCATCTTCATGATTAGCTTTCAAGAAGGCTGAATCGTAGCTATCAGCCCTTTTTGCACTAGTTTAGGAAATTATAAAATTTACCCAAGTGAATAAATATGGGCGTGTTGAGCCGCGTCCAGCTCTAGTGTCCAGAAACGAAGTGAATTCACAAATCGCTCTAAGCTAAGTCATCATGGGTTCGCAAGCTCACCGTAATTCAAATTATCTCCGTTGCTAGTCGCTACATTTCTAATCGAGTGCTTGCGCTTTTGTTCTTGCTTCTAAAAATAAAAAGGTGGTTTTTATGACGAAAATGGATGATAGACACCAACAAGGGGAAAATATTGAGGTGTGGGAAGACTTAGTTAATATTAAAGATTTACTCCTATCTATTGTTATTTGTACGATAAGTACACTGGGAGGTTATCTTATAGCCCCAAATGAACCTCCAAAGCCACTTATTTTTGGTTTGGTCGGCGCTGTTGTAGGATTTATTATTACTAGCGTTGTAATTAAACCAAAGCGTCGTTTTCGGTATATGGACGAAGAGGAGGATTAAACAATGGATATGGTATTAATCGTTGAATTAATAGCTGCATCTGCTATCGGTGCTATGTTATACACGATTATAGGAATTGCCCCAGGTACAGACGAGACAGCTGTTCTTGCTCCAGTCACACTTGTATTAGTGTTATCTGGCTTTGAACCAATTGTCATTTTAGCCTTTTTTATTTCGGCAATTGTAGCTAAAAAACTGACGGATTCTATCCCTGTTGCAATAGCTGGTATACCTGGAGGAGTTATGTCTGCTCCTATGGTAGAGCACGCAATGGTATTAAAAAAGCATGGTATACCAGAGCTTAGTATACGAAAAATGGCATCGGGTTCGGTTATCGGAACGATGATTGCAGTTCCAATGAGTCTTTTGCTGGCTAATCTAATCGCTCCTTTATCGGATTACATAACAGAATATGCGAGTCAAATCTTTTTGGGGGGAGCTATTTTTTTAGCGTTGATGACGAAAAATCGCTGGATTGCACTATTATCCATTCTCCCTTTTGCTTTTATTATTCAAGGCCTACGAATTTTTTATTGGGAAGTCGGGATCGTTCCTGAAGATAAAACAGTATTCACATCTTTCTTTTTAGGAATTACAATTGGACCAGTCATCTTAAAACTAGCAGAATTGTTAAACCCAAAATCGCGGCGAAAGATGCCACGTTATGGGAAAAAAGAAATTGCAATGAGAAAAACTAGAAAAACAAAAGGATTTCCGAATCCATTTAAAATTCTTGATAGAAAAGAGATTGGGACTACATCGCTTTCCTCCTTTTTAGGTGTATTGACATTTTTTATGAGTCCTGTGGGAATGACAATTTTTTTAGGTGAAACGTTAACTAGTCGGATAAAAGATCCGGTAAAAAAAGCTACACGGGCTATATCTAGTATGGATGGACTAACAAATGCTGCGTATATTTCAGGAACGCTTATTCCTTTAATTGCAATTGGTCTTCCTTTATCACCAACGGCAATTGGTCCTGGAGGTGCTTTATTTAATGCACCGCCTGTTTTTACAGAGGAGCATAATATGCATCATATGTTAACGATGCCCGATTTCATTCTAGCAACAGTGATTGGATCAGTTGTTGCGATTAGTATAACGTTTTATATTACTATTAAGTATGCGCAGCAAATTTGTGCGTTTGTTTTTCGATTTATTCCACATGAGGCAATGCTCGGTTTATTTTTTGGTTTAGTAATTATGCTAGCTTTTATGGATGCCGGGATTGTGAACATAGCTGGAGTGCTATTAGTTGCTTTAGTTGCTGGATTCCTTCATCGAAAAGGGGTTAATTATGGTGTGCAATTTATGACCTTGTATGCCGCTCCATGGTTAGTTTCTTTATTTATGTGAACTTTTTAAGTTGGTCATATAGTACATGGATATGAATGAAAATGAACGCACTTGTATAGTTACTATTAGTAGACAGAATTACAAGATAAATACCATTGCGCTCTAAGTTGTCGGCAGGGTTACGTTCTTGTCTGTCGGTTGATCGTATTTAGCATCAAGGGTAGTTAAAGCAATTCAATTAGGACAAAATCAAAGGAAAGCATCTACTGTTACGCGATTATACGTAGCAATTGAAAAGAGGTTAACGAATGCAAGAATTAGGCTTGATTAGTATCGTTGTTGTTATTGCTTTAGGTATATTTTCACAATGGTTTGCATGGAGAATTCAATGGCCATCTATTGTCATCATGTCAATAGCTGGACTGTTAATCGGACCAATATTTGGATTTATTAATCCAGAGCAGGCGTTAGGAGATTTATACAGTCCTATCATTTCTCTTGCTGTTGCAGTAATTTTATTTGAAGGTAGTACTACACTGGATATCCGTGAGGTCAAAGGGATTTCAAAATCTGTTTTTCGAGTTGTAACCTTTGGCGCATTTCTTGCCTGGGTTGGAGGGTCCTTAGCGGCACATTTTATTGCCGGGCTTAGTTTAGAAATAGCATTTATTATAGGGGGGCTATTTGTAGTAACAGGGCCGACAGTAATTATCCCCTTACTACGACAATCAAAATTAAAACCAAGAACGGCAGCTGTTTTAAAATGGGAAGGAATTATAGTTGATCCTGCTGGACCATTATTAGCCTTATTCGCTTATGAGGTTATTAAAGTAATTACAGATGATACGTTACATGCAAGTGCTTTGGGCTCCTTTTTCCTTGCCTCCTTCTTAGCTATCATCATCGGTTATCTATTTGGTTTCTTATTAAGCTTTATGGCCAGCAAAGGGATGTTCCCAGAGTATTTAAAATCTCCAATTACACTGTCCCTAGTATTTATTTGCTTCGCGTTAAGTGAAGTTATTATGCATGAGACTGGAATGTTAGCAGTCACCGTAATGGGTTTAACCTTGGCAAGAACCAAAAAATATGTCTCTTCACTTGGGAATATAAGTCACTTTATTGAAAATATATCTGTTTTATTAACGTCAACCATTTTCATTCTATTAACTGCTTCGCTCACTAGAGAGACGATTGGAGAAGTATTTACTTTACCAATTCTCGGATTTGTTTTAGTCATGCTATTTATTGTTCGGCCATTATCTATTTGGATATCTACAATCGGTACGGAACTAACAGTAGCTGAGAAAACACTCATCGGCTGGATTGCTCCTAGAGGGATTGTGGCGCTGACCGTATCGGGATATTTTGCTTCTACATTACTTAACGATGGTTATGGGGGGGCTTCTATCTTGACAGCTCTTACATTTGCTTTAGTATTTATAACGGTTTGTGCACATGGATTTACGTTAGGGCCATTGGCAAAGAAACTAAAATTAGCAAGTTCAGAGCCGCCGGGGATATTAATTGTAGGTGCTAGTAGTTTTTCCATTGCTTTTGCAGAAGCGATGAAAGAACTAGGAAACCCAGTCTTAATTAGTGATTCTTCTAGCGGAAGACTATTTCAAATAGAGCAAAAAGGGATTGCAACATATCGTGGGGAAATCCTTGATGAACATAGCCAATTTGAAATGGATATAACACCGTACGAAAAGATATTAGCTATGACAGAGGATGCGACGTACAACGCACTCGTAGCCCAATCCTATATACCTGAATTTGGCTATAATAATACGTTCACTATACCTTCTGAAAGGTCTGGGAATAGGGATGAATCACAGATCCCTACTTCAGTAAAGGCACATTTGTTGTTTGGTAAAGAACATGTATTCAAAGAATTGAATAGAAAGATTAACACAAACTATTCCATTCAAACAATGAAAGTTGTTGAGAAAATGGAAAAGAAAGAACATGTTCCAGTGGATGGTATTCCGTTATGTATTCGTAAGAAAAATGGTACGATTGAATTTGTTACATTACGTAAAATGCCTACAATGGATAAAGATGATCAACTCGTATTTTTAGCAAAGAATAACTAAAAATGTATTTACTCATAATCCGAACTGATTTCGTTCGGATTATTTGTGTACTTCTAAACAGGTTTTAGCTTCGATCCAGCAAAATACTACGCTTTTCTCGGACACAACTTCAGCTTTCTCGGAGAGCAATGACCATTCCTACGGGATCTTCAACTCGTACTTTTGCCGTAGGATAAGAAATGCTTCGTAAGTCGTATGGATAAGTTTAGTTTTTCTATCGTACTTGTGAAACTTTTTGATTGATAATTCGTATAATTTAAAAAAGTTAAAGGGTGGGGGTATTGAGGAAATATGGTATTTTTTTATTCGTATTCTTAGCATTGATTGCTGGATGTAGCTCTTCATCAGAGAATAAAGAAAAGCAGAAGGAGAATCATACGATGACAGGATTTTGGCAAGGAAAAATTGAGATTCCAAACCAATCACTAGCTATTGAATTGGATATTAAAGGGGTAAAAGATTTAACTGGTACGATAAGTATTCCTGTTCAAGGATTAGTGAATTATCCTTTATCCACTATAGAATTAACGGAAGGACAGCATATCGTTTTTACAATGTACATGCAAAATCAGCTCATTTCTTTTGCAGGGGAAATTAAGGGAGATGCTATATCCGGTACGTTTACGCAAAATGGTCAATCCTTTCCCTTTCAATTAACCAAAAATGATAAAAAGGTAGTAAAACAAGAAGAAGGGAATTTTCTAGAGGTAAAAACGGATACAGGAACGTTATTTGCTGAATTAGAAAGTCCTGAAGGTGACGGACCTTTTCCTATAATGATAATTATTCCAGGATCGGGACCAACAGATCGTAATGGAAATTCTATCGGCTTTTCAGGAAAAAATGATAGTTTAAAACGCTTAGCAGAAAACCTTGCAAAGAAAGGGATAGCAAGTATTCGGTATGATAAACGGGGTGTTGGTAAAAATCAGCAAGCTGTAATAAATGAATCGAAGTTGCGCTTTGAGGAATTTGTTCATGATGCATCTCTATGGATAGACAAGCTACAATCAGATAAACGATTTTCTAAAATAGGAATCATTGGTCATAGTCAGGGCTCACTGATAGGGATGATTGTCGCTGCTGAACAAAACATTGATGTGTTTGTATCGATTGCGGGAGCGGGACGCACCATTGATAAGGTTATGTATGATCAGTTAAGTGAACAGCTTACGGATGCCGCTCTTGAAGAGGTACAACGTATACTATCTAAATTAAGAAAAGGTGAGACTGTTAATCAGGTTCGTGATGAATTACAAGCTATATTGAGGCCAAGTATTCAACCGTTTTTGTCATCGTGGATACAATATGAACCAACGCAAATCATTAAAACATTAACTATTCCAATATTAATTGTCCACGGTGAGCATGACATACAGGTTTCTGTTAGTGAAGCTGATGCGCTAGCTGAGGCAAATTTAGATGCAACCAAATTTATCGTGGGGAGGATGAATCATGTATTAAAGGAGGCTCCTGCTGACCGTGATCAAAACATTCAAACATATACCAATCCAGATTTACCACTGGCACCAGGTTTGACAGAGGGGATAATTGATTTCCTTAGACAAGTTGAATTTATAAATGACTCCACTAATGGAAAATAGATATGCTACTATGGAGAAAAAGGTAAAAAGGGGAAGTTATGCTATGCAGTCGAAGCATCCGATTCACTTGGATAATCGTATTCGCCTAATAGATGGCTTTGATTTAGGTGTTCCTAACCGTACTGGTACGTATGTTATTGATGAGGAACAGCTAACAATTGTCGAAACTGGCCCAAGTCCATCTGTAAGGCATGTCAAGAATGGTCTAGAAAAGTTAGGCTTTCAACTAGATCAAGTAAAATATATTATTGTGACACATATTCATTTAGACCATGCTGGGGGAGCAGGCTTATTAATCAGAGATTGTCCAAATGCTTCTGTTATTGTGCACCCGCGTGGAGAAAGGCATTTAATTGATCCTAAAAGACTTGCAGCAGGAGCTAGGGCTGTTTATGGTGATAGTTTTTCGGAACTATTCGAACCGATTGTCCCTGTTGATGCGGACCGAATAATTGTTAAAGGCGATGGAGATACGCTAGAAATCGGTTCCAGTTGCATGCTTGAATTTTTAGATACTCCAGGCCATGCCAAGCATCATTTTTGTATTTATGATCCAATAAGTAATGGGGTGTTTACTGGAGATACCGTTGGTGTTCGTTATCAGCAATTAATAGATCAAGGCGTTCCATTCTTTTTACCTTCGACATCGCCAAATCAGTTTAATCCAGATGCTATGCAAGCTGCGATTGCTCGTTTACAAGCATTAAATCTGGATCGGATTTATTATGGACACTTTGGAATGACGAATACTCCCAATTTAGCACTACAGCAAGTAGCGAATTGGCTTCCTCTTTTTCTGGATATCGGTCAACAGGTATGGAAGGAAGGGCTTGGTTATGATGAATTAGCTAAGCGTCTATTATCAGCGGTTAAAGTTGAATTACGAGCAAAGGGTATTCCAGATGACCATGAGGCTTATATTGTAATTAATTTAGATATGCAAGTTTGTGCCTTAGGAATTATTGATTTCTTTAAAAAATTAGAAGAAAGATAAGTGTGTTTGAACTCACAGATAAAATAGTTAATATAAAAACTTTCACGGGAGAGCAATTGCTTGAACACATAGAGTGCATATGCGGAGCTACAGGAAAATTTCCCTTATTAGAACAGCTATTGGAAGTGGGGGATAAACAAAACCCCCCACGGATGGAAGTTTCACTTTATCCCGCATATAACCGGCAGTAAGCTCCCCACTTCAAGCAATAAAGAGAAACCACTATTGGTAAAGTGGGTGATCAACTGCCGGTAAATGTCCGATTGGTTCACCTAACCATCCGTGGGGATAAACAAAATCCCCCACGGATGGAAGTTTCACTTTATCCCGCATATAACCGGCAGTAAGCTCCCCACTTCAAGCAATAAAGAGAAACCACTATTGGTAAAGTGGGTGATCAACTGCCGGTAAATGTCCGATTGGTTCACCTAACCATCCGTGGGGATAAACAAAACCCCCCACGGATGGAAGTTTCACTTTATCCCGCATATAACCGGCAGTAAGCTCCCC
>NZ_BAAACY010000150.1:0-22620 GCF_039521925.1 Virgibacillus salarius
AACCATATTTGGGCAGCAAAGTGTTTCAAATTAATAAGCAGAAATTGTGTCATTTTACTTGACGGTCACAACAGGTACCTATATTTTGTTTACACTAACATAATAACAGGTTTTGAGAGGTCAAAAGTGACATGATAGTGACATTGTAGAATTCATTAAACTATAGTTCTCTTTAGTAAATGATTATTTAATACTTAACTGCTTATATTTCTTATTTGCTAGAACTGATAGCAGCAATGACAAATGTAAGTAAACATTAGATGCTGTAAAACCAATTACCGAAAAAGTTAGAACATCATTGATTGGGTTAAATATTATAAAATAGATGACACCAACAAGTATACCTGCTAATGAATATAAAACTAATTGAACTGCATATCTTGCCAATTTTGATTTTGTATTAAATTGTCTAGATAATTTGTCAATAAAGAGTGAAAGAGGTAACCCTACAAGAATATAAACAGGTCCAACAAAAATGATAGCAAAAGTAAATGTTTCTAAAAAATCAAAATAATACACGTTAAGTTCTTGCTGAGAACTTGATATATAAGAAGACAAAGAACCTATTGCTGTAAATAAAATTGCAGATAGTATTACTGTTAAAAACCTTTTCATATTTAAAACTCCTATTCCATAAATAAAGCTACCTCAAATTTGAAAATATACTTATCTCCAACCCAACACTTCCACAGTAGCATGGATGATTTCATCTCTCCACCGCATTGCCTGTCTTTTACTTACTTTTAATTCTAAAGCAATACCATCCCAAGTCAATCGTTTATTCGACCAGTATTTTACTCTAGATAATTCTTTATAGTTATCTTGTAAGGCATTGTACACTTGATAAATAGCCTCAACCACTATGTTTAAATGTTATTTTCTTAGGTTTAATTGCTGTATGCATGTGGTTTGTGCCTCCTCAAAATAAAAAAGGGCACCAAACGCAGCTAATGCTGTCATTCAGTGCCCTCCAGTTAGCTGGTAGAACTTATTTAGGTGTAAAATTTCTTACCTCTCCAAAATTAAAATCTTGATTTTTAGAAAGATATTTTTCAAAAAAGTTTGATTCTAGATTTAACATCTTCGTTATCTTCGTTATATTAAAGTTAAAGGTTTCTGTTAAATCACTTATATCCATAGCTCCATTTTCAAGTACATGTTTTATTACGCTTCTTATTTTACCTGGACTATGAAATTGAAGATCATCATCCAATGGTTCATTTTTTAAAAAGTGATACCTTCTTAAAAGTGCATTAAAATGTCTATATTGTTGATACGACATTTTATTTAAAGAGTATGCTCTTCTTCCCATTGCTGCTATTGAAACATTCCATTTCTGTTTTAAATCTATATAAGATTTAGGATTTGATACTCTACTTATATATTTTAAGTCGTTTAAGAACTCCTCTTTTGGTAATAGAAAACTGGACGCAAATGTATGAGCCTCTTTTTCTTTTAGATTATAGCTTTTCTTATCGAGAGTTAAAAAGTCTTCTTTAGGATGTAACAATAAATGCCCCAATTCATGTGCTAAATCAAAGTTTCTTCTTACTGCAGTTTTTCCAATTCCATTAAGAATTATATACGGTCTGTTAAGCGTCGTCCATGTACTATAGCCATCTACTTTGATATCCATAGGTTTTTCCAATACAAAAGCGCCACTTTTTTCCAAAAGAAATAGTAAATTATTATTGTTGTTACTATCCAACCCAACACATTCTCTAGCTATTTCCGCTATTTGTTCTATGAGGTTTTCTTTTTCACAATCATATTCGCATTTAACTTTCTTTTGTAAAACTGCCTCTTTTAGTGCGAATAGCTGATTTGCAGGAAGTTTAACGGTCTTCTCTACCAACAATAGTATAACTTCAATATGTTCTAAATATATTTTCTCAGCTAATACTTTTTGCATTGTATTCTTATTAATTGACCTATAAGCAATGTTTCTTTCCTCAATTACATTATATTGAATACTTTCCTTATAAAAATATTTAGTTTTCACATCAAAAAACTTGGCTAGCTTTAAAATCATTTCTAACTTAGGAGAAGTATATGAATTTTCATATTGCCATACAGCCTGTTCTGAGATGTTCAGCTCTTTTGCCAATTGTGCCCTAGACATTTCATGCATTTGACGAATGTTGCTTAGCTGTTTACCAACAAACATTTTTGCGCCTCCTCTAGCCTTTATCCTTCTCCTCTCGCAGATCTTCTATTCCGTAATCATAAAGTGATTGATTAGGAAGTAAAGGCTCTTTTTCACCTCGAACTGTTTGTAGTTCTTCATTTTCTATTCGAATTGAAGATGAATCAATATATTTAGTCCAATTATCTGATCTGTATACTATCATTTCATGAGGATTTGGTAATAATAAATCAATACTAGCAATCATTTTATTTTCATCTATTGTGTACGAAACTATATAAAATCTTTTAAAATTATTTGCATTTTGATTTATTTCCTCTTCTAGTTCCTCATCATTTATTGGAAAATCATCAAATGTCATCTGTTCACTAATATTATTTTTACCTTTACTTGATGTAAAATCTGCGAATCTGTTAATTTGTGATAACTTAGAAAGATAATTATTCTCTACATTAAATTTTTTATTAGATGGAAGTTTAGAACCATGTTTCATACCGTTTTTAATAATAAACAATATCTTTTCATCTTCTTGTTTAAATTGTAAGTATCCCCATGCATATCCTGCTTTTGACGGGTTATAGGTTACTCCAAACTCGTGTACAGTTCTTGCTATTGAATCATCTATATGGTTTCCCTTTACCCAAGCATAGGCTGAACTAATTTTTAGTTCTTCTTTCTTTTCTTTACGAACAGCCAAATAATCTTTATAACCCTGCAAAATACCATCTACAATTCCCTGTGCAATATCTTCTTCAAACTGATAATATTTCAAATAACTCTCCTCCTAAATATGATATATTAACTCTAGATAATTATACATAAGTCGAGCTATTTTTTGAAGTTTTTTTGCAAAATAGCATATTTTTTTAAAGTAATTTTTCTAAAATTCTTCCCCCTCATCAAATTTAACCCTTTTAACTTTTCCTTGATGAGTAAAAAGAAAATACCCAACGGTGCTAATCTACAAAAAGTAGCCGACTACTTCGATGTTTCCGTTGACTACCTACTGGGTCGTACAGATAAGAAGCAATACTATGACTTAACAGAAAAAGACGAACGAGATATTGAAAAGGATCTAGAACGTATAATTAATAGCGCAGAAAGTGATTTTGGACTTGCTTCATTTGACGGAAAGGTTCTAGATGAGATGGACAAAGAGGACAGAGAACTATACATTACATCGTTGAAAAATGCATTAAGAATGCATAAAAGACTAGCGAAGAAAAAGTTCACTCCTAAAAAATATAAATAAGGTGTGATCCTGTGGCAATAAAAAAGAAGGTTGATCAATTAGTTAAAAAGTATGGTACATCAGATCCTTTAAAAATTGCTAAGGATATGGGAATTGAAATTATTTATGAAAACCTAGGTAAATCATTAGGGTACTTCAGCAGTATTTATCGAACTTTTATCATTCACATAAACGAATATATACCCTATAAAAAACAACTATATAGAATTGCTCATGAATTAGTTCATGTAGTATTGCACCCGGACGAAAACACAGCTTTTCTAAAAGCTAACACGTTTTGCTTAACAGATAAAAATGAAGTTGAAGCAAATATGTTTGCTATTGAACTATTGTTTTCGAATAAGAAATATAAAAATCTTTCTTTTCATCAGGCGATAGAAGACTACGGAATGCCTAAACAACTACTTATTAAATTTTTTTACGATTAAAATAGAACATACGCTCTATTTTAAAGGGGGGGTGTTTAAATGTAGTTGAAAACTATTCACTAACCTAACTAAATAAGACAGGAGGTATAATATGGCCAGCTTTGTTGAATTAGAAAAAAATAAGTTTAGATTATATGTTGAATTAGGTTATGACGGAAAAGGAAAAAGGATAAGGAAAACAAAAACCGTAAAAGCGAACGGGAAAAGGGAAGCTGATAAGCTACTTAAAAAATTCGAAAATGAAGTTCTAAACACTCTACACTTGAATTTTACTAATATAGGCTTTGTGGATTTCTCTAGCAAATGGTTAGAAACATATGCCGAAGTTGAATTAGAAGCAACTACTTTCCAAAAGTATAAATCTGTCCTCGAAATAATAAAGGAACATTTCAAACATATGAAGCTAAAAAACATAAAACCTTTCCATATTAATGAATTTTACATCCATGAAAGAAAGATTTTTATCGTAAACATGAGATACCAAAGCTATTTGAGCTACTTAGTGGGTACCCCATAAAACAACAAATCATCGTTAAGTTAGCGCTCTTTGGCGGTCTAAGACGTGGAGAAGTAGCAGCAATAACATCAGATGTAATTGACTTTAATTCGAACCAAATAGAAATTAAAAGATCATTACAATAATCTAAAGCTGAGGGGCTGCGGCTTAAAGAAACAAAACCAACGACAAAAGAATCGTCACTCTGCCTGAACACTTTATGAAGGATTTGCACAAATACTACGTAAAGAAGTTAAAATTTAAAGATGGAAATGGCTAATCTTTGGAAAGGATTCAAAGATGTTAATGGACAAGAAGTATTTCTTTTGTTCTCAGATGAATACGGGATACCACACAGACCTGATACACTGACTCAATTCTGGAATCGTTTTGTAAATAAACACGAAAACGAACTAAGGAGAGTAAGATTTCATGATTTGAGGCACTCCTCAGCAAGTTTAATATTAAGTGAAGGCGTCAATGTGAAAGTTGTTCAGAAGCGGTTAGGCCATAAAAACATACAAACAACTTTGAATTTATACTCCCATATAACAGAAGAAGATGATAAGAAAGCTAGTGATATATTTGATAAATTTATGTAATTGGTCACTATTTGGTCACCACGACAGAATTGAAACAAAATATACGCAAACTAAAAATCGCCCGACACTTTATGTATCAGGCGTTTCGGCTAATGATTCCGATTGGGCTCGAACCAACGACCTCCACCCTGTCAAGGTGGCGCTCTCCCAGCTGAGCTACGGAATCGTATTAATAAATACTGGTTACTCTATTAATATACTGTCTCTTCCTCTATTCTGTCAATCACTTCTTTTTAGGTTATAAACTTTTTATAACGTTGCCAAGTAAAGTAAGTGATATTTCTTCCAATCCAAACATTAATATATTAAGAAAATGTGAAAATCTTAATTCTGAACTCTACTTTTAAAATTTAGCTACAACATAAATTAATACAGCCTCTTTCTTGTTTTAATAGACAATACTAATCGTATTAAAAATGAATTGAGAGTGTAGTTCAATTGCTATCAAAATTTATCATTTATATCTCTACATTTATCTTGGTATACGCTCCCTAAAAAAGATGAATATAGTTACTCAAATTTTTCTATATAAACATGTAAATAAACTTCACGCATTCTTAGAATTAACCATTATAATCATTAAACTAATTGTATTATTCTTTATTACTTTCGTTTATTCGCAAACACCTGCCACTAGCTTATAATTTTTTCAAATTACTTCTTTTCTGAAAAACTCCATCCCCCCGTAAAAGATGATCAAACCTCCAAATTCCTTCGTCACTCGAAATAGGATGTTGGATAAAAAATTTTTTTCCATTTATAATAGTAGAAAACTGCTTTGGGGAGGGTCATCGTGAGAACAGTCTTATCTTTTTTAAAACCATATAAGCTCCCTGCTATTCTCGCCTATATGCTGATGCTAATTGAATTAGCGGTTGAGCTCTTACTTCCTTTCTTCCTGGGGAAAATGATTAACAATGGTGTGGTAAATCAAGATATTGGAAATATTGTGATGTGGGGCGGTATTATGATTGGTCTCGCATTCACTGCATTTATCGCTGGAATTATTAATTCATTTTATGCGTCCCATGTTAGCTGGGGATTTGCCCATGATATCCGAGAGAGATTATTTGCAAAGATTCAGGAATTTTCCTTTGCAAATTTGCATAAATACCCTACATCTGGTTTAATGACACGCTTTACCAATGATGTTAGGCAAATTCAGAATACTATATTTATGATATTGCGAATTATGTCCAAAGCACCTCTAATTGTTATTGGTGGTGTCACGATGGCATTTATTGTCAACGCAAAGCTTGCACTGATCTTTCTAGTGACTGTTCCAATATTAATTGGTTTTATTTTATGGGTATTAAAAATAGCCAGTCGCCTGTTTAATAATGTACAGAAAAGTATAGATAACGTCAATCGAGTCATGCAAGAAAATCTAGCAGGTATGCGATTAATTAAGGCTTTCTTCCGAAGAAACCATGAAAAAACTCGCTTTACAGAAGCAAATAAAGAGCTTGCGAGCCGCACTCGTTTCACTTTTCGTTTTGTGGAATCATCTATGCCAGTGCTACTATTCGTTATGAACTTAAGCCTTATTTTTATTATTTGGTTTGGAAACACTCAAGCCATAGCTGGGGAAACCAATGTAGGTGACGTAGTAGCAATCGTAAACTACGCCATGCGAGTAGCGATGTCTATCTCGATGTTCACCTTTATCATTATGGGTTTATCTAGGATGAAGGCCTCCGCAGATCGCATCAGTGAAGTCCTTCACCTAAAGGTAGACCTAAAAGATACCAATGAATCGGATACCACCTTAAAGGTGAGTCATGGTTCTATCACGTTTCGGGACGTTTCCTTTTCTTACCCAGACAGTGACAAACAGGTGATTGATCACGTTAGCTTTACTGTGGAAGCCGGAGAGCGCCTCGCAGTGATTGGTTCAACAGGTGCAGGAAAAACATCATTATTCCAATTGATTCCTAGGTTATATGACGCCAAAACGGGACAGATAAAAATTGATCATAAAGAAATACAAGCTTATTCATTAGATCATTTACGTGGTAGCATTGGATATGTTCCACAAAGTCCACTGCTATTTACTGGTTCAATTACGGACAATATTGCTTGGGGAAAAAACGACGCAACAACTGAAGAGATTACGCAAGCCGCCAAGGATGCGCAAATACACGATACCATTATGGAATTAGATCAGCAATATGCTACACGAGTTGGACAAAAAGGGGTAAATCTATCTGGAGGGCAAAAACAGCGCATATCTATTGCTCGTGCACTCATTCGTAAGCCAAAGATCTTGATGTTAGATGATAGTACAAGTGCCCTTGATTTAACAACAGAATCACATTTACTTACTGCAATCGATAGTTATGACTGTACGACATTAATTATAACGCAAAAAATCTCTACAGCGATGCGTGCAGATCGTATTTTATTACTGGATGAAGGCAAAATGCTAGCCATTGGTTCACATGAGAAATTACTGGAAACGTCTGAACTGTATCAACGCCTAGTAGAGTCGCAATTTGGAAAGGAGTACGCAAATGCGAAATAATCAATTAAAGCAGCCTTTTCAATATGAAAAAATCCCAATAGATACAATTCAAGTAACGAGTAATAAAAAAGCAAAAGACACGGCTGGTACAATAAAACGAATCTGGGCTTATCTTGCAAGAGAAAAAATGAAGCTTACGTTAATTATTCTGATGGTTATTGCAAGTTCTAGCCTCAGTCTACTCGGTCCTTATATGATTGGCATGGCGGTCGATGATTTTATTGTTACGAAGGAAAGTGCTGGATTAGCCACTTTGTTAATTTGGCTTGTTTTTATCTATTTATTTCATTCGCTAGCCATCTTCTTACAAAATTTTTGGATGATTGGCGTAGCCCAAAACACTGTTTACGCATTACGAGCAGATTTGTTTCATCAATTCCATCATCTGCCAATCGCCTATTTTGATAAAAGGCAGCATGGTGAATTAATGAGTAGAATTACCAATGATATTGACAATGTAAATAATACGTTAAATCAATCAGTTATCCAAATATTTTCCAGTGTCCTTACGCTAATTGGAACAATTGGCGTCATGCTATATCTCAGTCCGATATTGACAGTTGTTACAATGACAATCGTACCGGTAATGTTTATTGGCATGCGCTGGATCACAAAGCGAACTGGCCCATTATATAAACTGCAACAAAAAAACCTTGGTGAAGTAAATGGCTATGTCGAAGAGATTGTTTCTGGACAGCATATTGTCAAAACCTTTTCTCAGGAGAAACGAGTTATGCAAGAGTTTGAGACACGTAATAAGGATTTAAATAAAGCAGGATTTTGGGCACTAACGTTTTCTGGATTCATTCCGAAGGTCATGAACATGCTTAACTTCCTTAGCTTTGGGCTAATTGCTTTAATAGGTGGTATTTTAGCGATACAAGGACAAATCACTGTTGGTATCATTGTCATTTTCACAGAATATGCTCGGCAGTTCACTCGCCCGTTAAATGAATTATCTAATCAATTTAATATCCTTTTATCTGCTGTAGCTGGTGCTGAGCGAGTATTTGGAGTATTGGATGAGAAGCAGGAAGAAGCAGATGAAATGACTGCCAGAAGCATTGATCGTACGAATGGTAATATTGTCTTTGATCACGTTTCATTTGGATACGAAGAAAGCATCATTTTAAATAACATCAATTTGGAAGCAGCGTCTGGTGAGACAGTTGCGCTTGTCGGGCATACAGGTGCTGGAAAAACAACCATCATTAACCTTATATCACGCTTTTATAACTATGACAAAGGAGAAATTCGTCTAGACGGTATCCCGCTTAAGAACATAAAACGATCCAGTCTAAGAAAACATATGGCTTTTGTATTGCAAGATTCCTTTCTATTTCATACAACGATACGAGAAAACATCCGCTATGGTCGACTAGAAGCAACGGATGCAGAAGTGACTCAAGCTGCTAAGGATGCAAACGCACATGATTTTATCAAAAAATTACCTAATGGCTATGATACTGTGCTTGATCAAGAAGGTAGCGGCATTAGCCAAGGACAAAAGCAGCTACTCACTATTGCTCGTGCACTACTAGCTGAGCCTTCGATTTTAATTCTTGATGAGGCAACTAGTAATATTGATACAATTACCGAACTGAAAATTCAAGATGCACTAAAACGCCTGATGAATGGTCGAACAAGCTTCGTTATAGCACATCGTTTGAACACAATACAAGAAGCGGATAAAATCATTATGTTAGAGCATGGGCAGATCATTGAACAAGGAAGTCATGAAGAACTTCTTGCCCAAAAAGGGAAATATCATCAACTATTTACTGGCCAACTATTGGAGAATGCCAACTAACTTTGTTTTACTAATTAAGACAACGGGAATATTGATACAATATAAGGGGTGGAATCATGGGAAGAAAAGGAACAATGATGGAGAAACAAATAAATAGTAAGTACTTAAACGAAACAATGACATTAAAGATATATCAGCCAGAATCATTTTCTCCACTTTACAAATACCATATTTGCATTATGCAGGATGGAAATGACTATTACCAAATGGGTAGAATAGCGACGTTAAGCGATAGACTACATGATAGTGAGGATATGACGAATACCATTTTTGTGGGAATCCATTATCAAAATAAATATGATCGTCGGGAGAAATACCATCCAAGCGGTGAACAAAATGAATCTTACACAAAATTTTTAGTAAATGAAATTGTTCCATTCTTGGATGACCTCCTCCCTACTTATCATATGGGTCAGTCTAGGACCTTGATGGGAGACTCTTTGGCTGGGACACTGGCATTTATGACCGCACTTCGTTATCCGCATACGTTTGGAAATGTCATTATGCAATCCCCCTACGTGGATGAAACTGTATTACAGGCTGCGGCACAAGCTAAGCAACTTGATGCTATTGATATTTATCATACGATTGGTACCGAAGAAACAGCTGTTGATACGACAGATGGGCAACGAATGGATTTTGTCACACCGAACCGCGAACTACACAAAACCCTTCACAATATGGGAACAAGTTATACGTATCATGAGTTGGAAGCTGGCGAACATACATGGAAATACTGGCAAAGGGATATGAAACGTGCACTAGTTACTATGTTCGACTAGGAAAATTGGAAGCAATTTTTCAGATAGTGCAAAAAAATCTCTTATTTTGCCAAATTTTTTGTTATAATAAAGGGTAACTAAAAAATCCAGTATATCTAACAAACGAGTATTTACTAGTAGATAAGACGTTTGATTAAAATAGGAGGTTTTATAATGAAATATGGTATCGCTATTTTCCCAACGAAGGCCGTACAGGATGAAGCAAATTCTTATAGAAAGCGTTATGACCCGCACTATGCGTTAATTCCTCCACATATTACATTAAAAGAAGCATTTCAAGTAGATGATGATGATCAATTAGAGGAATTGGTTACTGAATTAAAACGTATCGCAAATGAAACAAAACCATTCAAGATAAACATTAATAAAGTGAGCACCTTTGCTCCTGTAACAAACACGATATACCTAAAAGTTGAACCGATTAAAGAGCTTATTGAATTATACGAGAAGATGCAGTCAGGGAAATTCCCAAAAAATCAAGAATATGCATTCGTACCACATATTACGATTGCGCAAAAACTTTCGCATGACGAATATTCTGATGTGTTTGGTAGTCTACAAATGAAAAATATCCAAATTGAAGATGAGGTTGATCGCTTCCAGCTTATGTATCAATTAGATAACGGTTCATGGACGGTTCATGACTCCTTTGTTTTCGGAAAGGAACCAGTTTGAAC
The DNA here is from genome assembly GCF_039521925.1 of Virgibacillus salarius. NCBI lineage: Bacteria > Bacillati > Bacillota > Bacilli > Caryophanales > Bacillaceae > Virgibacillus > Virgibacillus salarius. The sequence continues at coordinate 10,718 of NZ_BAAACY010000150.1, forward strand.
ATAAAAGTAGTTACCTCACAAGAGGAAATAGAACAAGCCTTTTATGTGCGGACAGTTGTTTTTGTTGATGAGCAAAACGTACCTCCAGAAGAAGAATTAGATGCACATGATGAATCATCCACTCATTTCGTCGTATACGATGATGATAAGCCAATTGCGGCTAGCCGCCTTCGCTTCGTAGACAGTTATGGAAAACTAGAACGCATCTGCGTACTAAAAACGTATCGTGGAAAAGCGATTGGAAAACAACTTATTCAAGCAATGGAAGCTGTCATTCTAGAAAAAGGCTATCATAAAGCAAAGCTTAATGGTCAAACACATGCAGAAAAATTCTATCAACGATTAGGCTATAAAACCATATCTGGTGAGTTTATGGATGCTGGCATCCCTCATGTAACGATGGTGAAAGAGCTCTAACAAAAATCAAGGACAAGACAAAAAAATGAAGAAAACGAATTTCCGAACTATTATCGATTATCATATCACGATAGTAGTTCGGTTTTTTATCGTCCAGGTTGAAATAATCAATATTATGGATACACTTGCCCTTTCATCCTAGCTAGTGACTCTTTTGAAAAAAGGCATGCTTCTGAGAATCCACTCTGCCAAGTTAACTAAAGGCGTGTCCGCGGAAAGTGTCTATATTTTAGGTTGTGATGAAAGTTAAACATTATTATTTGCATTAATACACCCAGCTAAATTCCCCAATCCAAAAGTACTTTATAATAAATTATTTCTCTTTTTTGTATGTTTTCTTTACAATTCAGTAACGTCCCATTTTATCATGAATGATTTTCCCATTACAGGTTATGCTAATGGATGATATTGTTTGAAGGGGGCAGGATGAATGGATTCTTATCTGCAGATGTTAGGTGATACAATATTTGGGTTTTTATCCTTATTTGTGTTAACGAAAATTCTTGGCAAGACTCAAATTACACAGTTAACTCCCTTTGACTTTATTTCTGCCCTAATTCTTGGTGAATTAGTAGGAAATGCGTTATTTGATAAAGAAGCAGGCATTCCTGAAATTGCCTTTGTTATTACACTTTGGGGCTCGTTAATCTATGTAACAGAAGTGATCACACAGAAATTCAAACGTACGCGTCAGTTATTAGAAGGTGGGCCAGATTTTGTTATTTACAGAGGAAAATTAATTCGAGATGTGATGAAAAAAAACAGCTTGGACGTAAATCAACTACAAAGTCTACTTCGTACAAAAGATGTTTTTTCCTTACGAGAGGTGGAATTCGCATTTATGGAAACAAACGGCACCATATCGGTTATCCGTAAGCCTCCGTATCAAATGCCGAATAAGCAAGACCTACATGTTTCCCCTCAAGAAATAAACTTGGCAACTACGTTAATTAATGACGGAGAAATTATTTATGACAACCTAAAAGAAAAAAATTTAACAGAAGATTGGCTGTATGAACAACTAAAAGAACAGGACTATGAAAAAGTCAGTGATGTATTTTATGCAGAATATATGAAGGGGCAAGAATTATTTATCCTTCCTTTCGTCAATAGAGAACATCATAAATTCGATGCTTAGCAGATAGTGAAAATGCTGAGCATCTATTTATGTTAAATAACCTTATCAACAGACTTTCCCTTTGCTGTGAGCTTAATAAAGGGTTCTGGATATACAATCGGCTTTATGCTATATCGGTCATAGCCTTGTCGATAAAACCGTTCATACTTTTTGGTTAATGCTTGATGTTTGTTATCAAGTAGTGCTTTAAATGGCTCTTCTATATAAAACATTCGTTGCTGCTTTGTCTCGACTCTCTGGTGATAATGTTGATATTGATAATGCTGAACTGGCAAAATATATCCCATCACCATCTCTCCCTTTTACTTAGTATATCATTTACCCACCCAACCGCACAAAACATTCAGATAATTAAAGAATTAATTTCTATGTTAACATTGATCTTAACCTATCCTTTAACGATACCCGTTTGGCGATAACAATATTCCTGTTTATCAATTATTCTTCCATTTTTTTCTCTAATTCTTTTATTATATCTTCTACATTGGAAATCATCTTCAAAAATTCATTGTTCCATTTTTCCATATCCTGTTCTATATTCTTAGCCTTTTTCTCTGGGAACTGTAACCACTTCTCGTTTTTTCCTAGATGCTTTTCTATATCATGAAAATGCTTCATCCATTTAGGCTCTGGTATCCTCATTATTATCCTCCACTAAGCATGATCTGACTTTAGAATAAAAAAAGCAGCTATTTATTCAGCTGCTTTATCTGAAATTAAAACCAAGAGAAATTTCTTCTATTTCCCCGATCATCATCTTTACGCTCTCTTCTATCATCTTCATCACGATCATCATGTCGCTCTTCTCTTCTGTCATGTTCATATTCCTCAGAGCTTTCACTTTCTGCTGATTCCTCTATCTCACGATGTCCACGACCGAAGAATGGATCCCTTCGATGGCGAGATGGACGTGATGGTCTTTGTGGTCGTGATGGTTCTATATGGACATTATCTGCCTTGATCACAAGATCTTTCACATGAATGACTTGTTTTCTTTCAGACATTTGCTTTCCTCCCTCTATACGTATGGTCGTTATTAGTCTATGTTAACAACACTGTCAGGTATAGTCATTCGCCCGGAATTTACCCAGAAAATATATAAATGTCCTCATTACGATGAAATGGCAAATAACCCTAAATCGAAATCAATAATTAGTGTGAGTGCCCACACAATCCTAATGATCAGACATATTCTATTAAAGACAAATGAGTCAATTATAATCGAAAGGAGAAATAATTCATGGGTTGTGGAAAAGATTTTGATACAGGCAACTGTGTATGTGATATTTTAAAGGAAATCGTAGAGGCACAAAATGATGTCATTGAGAATTGCTGTGACACAAGCTGCGAACAGTCCATTAACGATCTCTTGGGAGATACAGATAACGGCAATGGTCTAGATACAGTACCTGTCATTTTATATTGTAAAGGTACTTGTAAACCATTTAAAGGATTCGGAGCTCATCCAAGCGATATTGGTGATATAGTTGGAAGTTTCTTCTTCCGCGTTAAGAAGGTAACCGATGATTGCTGTGCAGTAATAGAACTACTAAGAGACCCACGTGATGATGATCGTGATCCAAAAGATCCAGTAGATCAAGATACAAAGCCATTATGTACAACAGGCATCTGTATGACGGTTGACTTAAGCTGCTTCTGTCATGTAACTTGCCTACCAGCAATTAATGCAATACACTAAAGAATGAATCAAAAAACTGGGGAGTTTCCCCAGTTTTTTGATGTTTTGTTAAAATCCTAATAGCTTTATGTGCTTAATATCATCTACAGAGATTTTTGTACTTGATGACCGATTACCTACACGAACATATACATCATTTCCTTCTGAACCTGTTATTACACCTCGATAATTTCTACCTTCCGTCCTAATTTCACACTTTAGTTTCGGTGCATAGCTAGGAGAATTCACAAAATAATTAACCTTCTCTTCGATAGACATATCCTTAAACCTTTGTTTATCACCATTATTATTCAAGGATTGTTCTGTCATGTCCTCCTCCGTCATTTCCATTTTGTCTTCAACTTCGGAATCTGTGTCATTCATGTATAAGTCGCTCTCATTTTGAGATTCATTATCTTGTTCGGCAAATGCTCGGTGTCTTATCGACTTCTTTACAGTTTCCTGATGATCTGGTTTACTTTCTTTTTTCTCTTTTGGAGTAACATACATATGCTGCATGGGTACTTTTTTATCTACTTCCTTAGGCTGATGAATAAAGAGCAAAGGGTTTTTTGCATACTTCTTTCCCATTCCTCACCTCTCCTTTTATATCATTCCTCAACCCATTATATGAACCCATATCTAGAAATGTGTTGTTTAAATTTTCGTATAAGTTAATCTTAGCTTCAGGATTGTGTACCAAATGTAACCACATACTTATAGCTAAACACTGCTGTTGTCCAACTTAAAAAACACTTTTTTCACCTAGATACCTAACCACAGATGAAAAAAGTGTTTTCTATTCTGGAAAGCAATCTCTTTCTGCTTTTTCCATATGGCAGGAAAGCTGAAATCGATGTGCAAGCCAGCTCATGCAAGTATAACTGTTATAAATTCGTTCTTAACTACCTATTACATTTTTAACTGAAAGTGATGTCATGTTAAGAACCCCATAAATACAGTTGCCATTCCAAAATAAATGAGGATTGATATAATGTCATTGATAGTTGTAATAAATGGTCCTGAGGCTACTGCTGGATCAATATGCATACGTTCCATTAAGATTGGTACGAGTGCACCTGCAAGTGTAGCTACTAATAAAGTTGCTGCAATAGATATACCTACAAGTAATCCGAGATAAATACTGTCCTTCCATAAATAGATAACCAGCGTTATAACGAGACCACATACAATACCATTTATTAATCCTGTACAAGCCTCTCGCATAACGAGCTTCGCTTTTCCTTGCTTGCCATAATCACCATTTGCCAAGCCTCGGACAGCAACAGCCAGTGCCTGTGTCCCAGTATTTCCAGCCATACCTGCAATTAATGGAATAAATATCGCAAGCACTGCAACTTGATTTAATGTTTCTTCAAAACGACCAATTAAGCTAGCTGTAAACATACCTAAAAATAACAAGATAATAAGCCATGGTAATCGCTTCCGTGCTGAAACAAATGCATTATCATGGGGTTTATCCATGTCAGATACCCCTGCAAGCTTAGAATAATCCTCACTTGCTTCTTCTTCCATTACATCTAAAATATCATCGACGGTTATTATACCGAGTAAATGATCTTGAAAATCAACGACTGGTAATGCAAGAAAGTCATAATCTCGCATCATCTGTGCCACTTCTTCCTGATCTTTCCCTACAGATACTGCTACGATTTTTTCACTCATAATATCTTCTATCAATGTATTTTCATTCGCTACGATTAAGTCACGTAAAGACAGAACACCTACAAGGCGCTTATCCTTATCCAATACATATAAATAGTAGATCGTTTCCGCTTCAGGAGCATCCTCCTTTAACTGCTGCATTGTTTGCTGAGCAGTATACGTTTTGTACGTTGCTACAAACTCTGTAGTCATGATACTACCAGCAGTTTTTTCTTCATAATGTAGCAATTGTTTTATTTCTTCAGCGGCTTCTTTATCCATAATAGTTAAAAAGCTAGCAACCTGATCTTTTTCTAACTCATTCAGAATATCCACTGCATTATCAGCAGACATTTCTGCTAGCACCATGGATGCAAAGCGGGGATCCATTTCGGCCATTAAAACCTGTGTATCCTCTTCGTCCATACTCTCCATAATGTCACCAATTTCCTCTGGAGATAAATACGTATATATTTGCAGACGAATCGCCTTTTCCTGTTCCATAAAAAACATAGCCTGATCATAGGGATGCATGTCTAAAAACTCGCTACGAAATCCTTCTAAATTATCATCATCCAGTGCCTGTTGTAGTTTCTCCCAATGCTGTTCATACTGTACTTCGTATTCTTTATCAAATCGATTATTGGATTCCATACGATCACATCCTTTTTATTTCCTACACTTCATTTTACCCTGTCTGTTTACAATCAAACAAAAATCACATGAAGTCATGATCCCTTATCATCATTTCTAACAATATTGAAGCAAGCTTCTGTTTGTAAATGAAATTCCGTATATATAATATGATACAATTCAAACTAAGGTAATGCGATTATTCCCGCAACATATCATATCCAAAATAACCGAACAAATCAAGGAGATTTTACAATGAAAATAGATGTAATTGGTGATGTGCATGGCTGCCTACATGAACTGGAGCATCTTTTTATCGAGCTAGGCTATTTCAAAACAAATGAAATTTATCTTCATCCACATCAACGAACTCCCATTTTTGTTGGAGATATTACCGATCGCGGTCCTAGGTCAATCGCTGTCATTCAACTCGTCTATAAGATGGCTATCGTTCATAAGAAAGCCTTATATGTACCTGGTAATCATTGTAATAAACTATACCGTTACTTTCTAGGTAATCAAGTTCAGCAACGACATGGCTTAGAAACAACTGTTGCTGAATATAAATCACTTACCAAGAAGCAACAAGAGGTTGTTCGTAAGCAATTTATGACGTTATACGAACAGGCTCCTCTCTACTTACAGCTACCAGAAGCAAACGCAATTATTGCTCATGCAGGAATTAAGGAATCCCTCATCGGAAGAACAGATAAAAAGGTAAAAACATTTGTATTATATGGTGATATCACGGGTGAAGTGCACGAAGATGGACGACCGATTCGAAAAGATTGGGCACAGTACTACGATGGTGATGAATGGATTGTATATGGACATACACCTGTTATAGAACCCAGATTAATGAAGAAAACGATTAATATCGATACTGGATGCGTATTTGGAAATAAGCTAACAGCCTTTCGACTTCCTGAGGAAAAAACGATAGCCGTTCCATCGGAACAGCCATTTGTAAAGGAAAAGTTCAGCTATTTTTCATAACAGCAGCCATGTCCACGGGAAGTTCAGAATAAAATTCCAACCATTCTTTTGTTACTGGATGCTTAAAAGAAAGCTCATTACAATGTAATGCTTGCCGGGAAATGGTGGTTGTAGCGCCTCCGTATAACGTATCTCCGAGAAGTGGATGACCATTTCCAGAGAAATGTACACGAATTTGATGGGTACGTCCTGTTTCTAATTGAACAGAGACTAATGAATAGTGCGAAAACTCTTTCTCTACTATATAATGTGTTATTGCCGACTTTCCTTTCGTATTAATTTCTCGTTCAATAATTGATCCATCTTTTCTAGCGATCGGAGCACGAAAGGTACCATGCTTATTCTTTAGCTTCCCCTCCACCATTGCTCGATATTTCCGCGTTACTTCACCATGTTGTTGTGAATCAGCTAAAATCGAATGACTATATCGGTGCTTTGCTACGAGCATCAAACCAGATGTATCTCGGTCTAAACGTGTTACGATATGAACGGTAAAAGGTACATTCTGCTTCGCATAATGAGCTAATAAGCCATTTGCTACTGTCCCATTTGGATGATGAATGGAAGGGATAACTGCCATACCTGGTGTCTTGTTAATAACTACAATATCTTCATCCTCGTATACAATCGAGAGTTCAATCGCTTCTGGCTGCATAAGGCTACCTTTTTTTTCTTGGGGAAAGTGGACTGTCAGCCTGTCCCCCTCTTGTAATCGATAACGGACCGTTTGAGTAGTACCATTAACAAGTATACTTCCACCATCAAATTTAATGGATTTTACAATTCGTCTTGAAAATCCTTGTATGTCACGTAAGTAATCTCGAATGAGCATATCCTGATGTACGTTCTTTATTTTCCATTCCATGACTTCGCTTCTCTTTCTAATTAATGATTATCATCAGCTACGAAGGAATCCCTGACTCTATTCCAAAATGGAAATTGGCGGAACCTCGCAAATCTAATTCGTTCTTCTGCCACTCGGCACTGGATCGATTTTACATTCGTATAATTCGTTGTAAAATGATCGATAGCAATTAAAAAACTTCGATCTACTATCGGCTTTAGTAAACATGTGTGGTGTTTGGGTAGAATAAGTGGTGATCCAATAGTTCGGAATACACGATTATTGATGGATGCCATCTCCGTTAACTGGATTGCATCAAGCGAAGGATGAATTATCCCACCCCCCAGTGCTTTATTATATGCCGTACTGCCTGACGGAGTAGAGACACATAAGCCATCACCACGGAAGGTTTCAAAATGCTCCCCTTTAATTTCTACATCAAATACAACAGAGCCATCGGCAGTTTTTATCGTTGCTTCGTTTAATGCTAAAAACCGATCTTCACTCCCACCGGTCTTAGCACGAATGATCACTTCAAGGAGAGGATATTCAACAACCTGAAACGGCGTTTTAGCTATTTCAATAATTAATTTTTCCACTTCATCAGGTACCCAGTCTGCATAGAAGCCTAAATGTCCGGTATGAACACCGATAAAAGCAATTGAACCTAAACGATGAACGTACGTATGGAAAGCTTCTAAAAAGGTCCCATCTCCACCTACTGAAATAACAAGGTCTGGCTCATTTGCATTATATTCTAATTCGAAATCTGTTAAATACTGTGTCATTGTACCTTTAATTTGTTCGGAGCGCGCATCTCCTTTTGACACAATTGCGAATTTCATTTCAACATCCCTCTTCCTTGATGTATGTAGTTTAAATTCATATGTAAATTTTACTATTCTAGTTTGACTTGAACAAGGAGTGTGTTTACTTACTTTCGATGAAACATTCGCTGTGCTTCTTGAACTTCATGCTTGATCATAGACATTTCCTCATCCAGTTTAAAAGCTGCCTCTGCCGCCTTTTGTAATCTCTCCTTAATTTCTGAAGGTATACTTCCCTTATATTTATAATTCAAAGAATGTTCATTTGTAGCCCAAAAGTTCATGGCCAATGTTCGAATTTGGATTTCTGCGAGTAACTTTTTCATTCCATCAATTGTTTCCACAGGGTATTCAATAATTAGATGATACGATCGATAACCACTCTCTTTTTTTGCAGATATGTAGTCCTTCTCTTCAATAATCGTTAAGTCTTTTCTTGCTCGAATCATTTCTACAACGGTATAGATATCATCTACAAATTGACAAACCACTCGTACACCAGCGATATCTTGAATTTCTCTTTCTATATGCTCTAATGGGATTTTTCTATTTTCCGCTTTTTCTAGGATGCTAGAGATTGGTTTTACCCTGCCAGTTATAAATTCAATTGGTGAATGTCTGGAATCATATTCAAATTGTTTACGAATCCCTTTTAATTTAACCTTTAATTCTTCAACAACCTGCGTATATGGAGCAAGCATTGTTTTCCAATTCACATGCAACACCACCTAATTGTTTATCACAAATATTAAGCCTCTATTATTGTATCACAGAATTGATCAATGACTAATCTTTGCAAAATTGTAGCAAATTGGCGATAATCAATAATAGCTTATTTTTTCACGTGGAGGGTAACTATGGCACAAGAAATAGAGATTGAATTTAAAAATTTATTAACCCAACAAGAGTACCACCGCTTATTAAGTCAAATACCATTTCCTGCTTATAGTGACACACAGACCAACTACTATTTTGAAACAAAGGATCTTGCATTGCAACAGTTAGGATGTGCTCTACGCATTCGAGAAAAAAATGGTTTCTATCGTTTAACGCTTAAAGAACCACACGCGCAAGGGTTACTAGAAACACATGACTTTATAACAAAAGAAGAGGCAGAAGCATGTTTTAGAGGAAAGATGATAGAAAAACCTGAAACATCTGCACAATTACATGAATTAGGAATTTCACTATCATCTCTTAGTTATTTTGGCAGTTTGAAAACAGAACGAAGAGAAGTACAGAAAGAGGACATTTTGCTAGTACTTGATTATAGCACGTATAATGGAACATCGGATTATGAGCTAGAACTAGAGGCAACATCTACTAAAAATGGACTAGCGAAATTTAATGAACTGCTGACTTCCTATCGAATTCCCAAAAGAGATACACCAAATAAAATCAAGCGTTTTTTCTCAACATTAAATACTATGTAGAATAGTGATTCATTCTAGACTAAAAAGAGTTATTTGCCATGTCCTTGAATAGAATAGAATAGAATACAAACAAAAAGCTCGTTTTTAGTTTTCTGCTATTATTAACCAATTATGGGTCTATTCACCTAGCCATTCTAATCAGATTATTTGCCCACTTCCCATTCCGTTGCTACAATAAATAGAAACAAATAAGGGGAAAATGAGAATGAAACAACCTGGAACCATTTTTGAAGCAATAGGTGGCTTTGCTTCTGTTGATCGGCTTGTGCAAGCTTTTTATGCACGTGTTGGAAAGCATCCAGATTTAATTCCAATCTTTCCAGAAGATTTAACAGAAACAATCCATAAACAAAAACTTTTCCTTACCCAATTTTTGGGTGGACCATCATTGTATGCTGAAGAGCGTGGTCACCCAATGTTACGTAGAAGACATCTACCTTTTGAGATTACGCCTACCCGCAGAGATGCTTGGCTTGATTGTATGGCACATGCACTAGAAGAAGCAGAAATAGCTGAACCCTATCGCACAGCTATATTTGAAAAATTAACCTTAACTGCAAACCACATGATGAACACGCCAGAATAGGAGAAAGGAGAATCGATGTGAGTTGGGATCATTCTGGAGTTACATCCTCCTATCAATCAAACACATCGGAGCAATATAGCTTTTTTGATTTTGTTCAGAAGCCAATTGAAATCTATGTTTTTGTTGATCCACTTTGTCCTGAGTGCTGGGCTTTAGAGCCATTTTTAAAAAAGCTGTCTATGGAATACGGCCGTTTTTTCACTATACGTCCAATTATTAGTGGACACCTAAATACATTGAATAAAGACCAATTTGACCGTCCTAGAAAAATAAAAGATATATGGGAAAAAACAGCGAAACGGACTGGTATGTGTTGTGATGGGGACCTATGGACTGAAAATCCGATCCCTTATCCGTGGATTGCATCCTTAGCCATCAAAGCTGCTGAATTACAAGGGAAAAAAGCAGGTCGTATTTTTCTTCGTAAAATTCAAGAGAGTGCATTTTTATATAAACAAGATATATCAGACGAAGAAGTGCTTTATGCATGTGCAAAAGCAGCAAATTTGGATACAGATGAATTCAGAAACGATTTGTACTCATCATCAGCTAAGAAGGCTTTTCAATGTGATTTAAAGTTAACGCAAGAAATGGAAGTTGATTTTATTCCAACGATTGTTTTCTTTAATCAAGTTACAGAGGAACAAGGGATTAAAATATCAGGTCTCTACCCTTATGAAATTTATGTTCGAATTCTTAGAGAGATTTTGCAGAAAGAGCCAATCCCTTCGGAAAAGCCGCCATTGGAAAGTTTTCTTTCCTTCTATAAAACAGTTGGAACAAAAGAGATTGCCGTGGTCTATGATTGGTCCATGGCCAAAGCGGAAAGAGAAATGAAGAAGTTACAGCTTAAGCAGAGAGTAGTTCGAGTCCCTGTGAAATATGGTGATTTTTGGAAATATGATGATTAATCAACAATCTTTTATAAGACTTTTTTAACCTAATGTCATTATTCATTATTATTTATATATAAAAAAAGGCTATACGGGGCAGCGTATAGCCTTTTTTCTCTTTGTAATAACAAAGGGGGATGGGAGAAAGTTTCATGATCAAACAAAGGGGTTTTGTTTGTATTTAACTTACAATATAAATATACCAAGTAACTTTACACCTTTCAAGTAGTATGTTCATGATTTCACAAAAATGTCACTTCTAAATGATCTCCTCACTACATACGATTTACAAGCGTAAAAAAATTACATAGAGGTGATAGGATGAAACAATTTATTCAGCCACTTCTCTTTTTATTATTAACAGCTGTCGCTTTCTTTTTAAATATTCTCGGTCTAATGCAAGTTATCCCGCTATATATTACTTTACCAATCTTATTCCTAGCAATTTATTTAACCATATATTCCTTCGCAAATAGACGCGTATATAGGGGAATGCGATAACCTTTATCTAACACACTTGTTAGTGAATCCGTACATTCAAGAAAAAATCCGTTATCTGACATTAGAAAAAATGCTTATGTTCGACTATGAGCAAAGTCCCCCTCCTTTCATCAACGTCTCCATAGGAAAGCAAAAGCATGAGCCTAGAACCCTAGCAACAGCTAAAGCTCCTACGTGAACGTTTTTACTTTACAAGAAGAAGGTGCCTGCAATTTTCATTATTTAAGAAAAACTGAGCAAAATTCGCTCAGTCCTTATCACTAAATGCTCAGATTTACGCTTTCTCTAGTAG
>NZ_BAAACY010000151.1:0-5658 GCF_039521925.1 Virgibacillus salarius
GTCCGATTGGTTCACCTAACCATCCGTGGGGATAAACAAAATCCCCCCACGGATGGAAGTTTCACTTTATCCCGCATATAACCGGCAGTAAGCTCCCCACTTCAAGCAATAAAGAGAAACCACTATTGGTAAAGTGGGTGATCAACTGCCGGTAAATGTCCGATTGGTTCACCTAACCATCCGTGGGGATAAACAAAATCCCCCCACGGATGGAAGTTTCACTTTATAAAAACTTAAAAGTGAAAAATGGCTTAGAATTTATTTCATGTCCTCATCTGTTTTCAAGAAGGTTAATAGCAAGAATAATGCGAAGCTGACAAGTAAGATAGAGCCACCAACGATAAAGAACACGGTGATTACCGCTTCGTTCATTGCAAAGGGGCGCAAGTAATAAAGCCACATGCCACTTGTTAACCCGATTGCACCAATAATTGCAGTCCATACATGGAGTGCTGCGATTACTTTATTGACAGGTGTAAAAATCTTATAATACACTGCCCAAGCAAATAATGTTAGCCAGCCAACGACAAGAATATGAGCATGTACAGTTTTAAATTCATAGCCACCAGCTCCAGCCATATGTGAACCAATAAAAGCACCAATCAATGCAAAAACAGCAGAAAAACGCAATAAAGCTTTACTATATGTATTCAACAAAAACGCTCCTTTTCATTCATAGAATGGTACAATGCTTATAATAAGAAAGAAGTATGAACGGAAGATGAACCGTAGATTACAGATTTATCCTGTATGAACGAGCAGACCGTCATCACCTCAAGACTATCTCCGGATCCCGAAAAAGTCGGATTTGTAAGCTAAGTGCAACGTACTTTAGGTATAGTTGAACCAATCAGATGCGTACTGGCGATTGCTTGAAGTGTATGCGGATTTTAGAATAATGAGGGGAGAGAGACCTCACGAATAGAAGGATAACTTTATTTCCATAGTAATCGGGCAGTGATCGCTACCTAGTACATGTGAATGAATATTAGAATCAATTAGTTTCGCTGTTAGACGATCAGATACAATAAAATAATCGATCCGCCAACCGATATTTCGTTCACGAATGGTCTTCATATAGGACCACCACGAATATAGCCCCTCTGTATCTGGATGGAAGTAACGGAGACTATCTGCAAAGCCATTATCCAAAATACGAGTCATTTTTCCGCGTTCTTCTGTAGTAAACCCAGAATTTCCGTGATTTGTTTTATGATTCTTTAGATCAATTTCTTGATGAGCTACATTGAGGTCACCACAATATATAAGAGGTTTGCGTTCGTCTAACGCTTGCAGGTATAGAAATAATTTATCTTCCCATTGCAACCGATAATTAAGTCTAGTCAGATCTCTTTTGGCATTTGGTGTATAGACATTAACAAGATAAAAATTCTCAAATTCTAGTGTAATAATTCGACCTTCTTCCTCACTTTCCTGTTCACCAACTCCATACGAAACAGATAAAGGCTGCTGTTTTGTAAAGACAGCGGTACCTGAATAGCCTTTTCTTTCAGCGTAATTCCAATATTGGTAATATCCTTCCAACTCTAGATCGATTTGTCCGGCTTGTAGCTTTGTTTCTTGGAGGCAGAAGATATCCGCATCTACCTTATGAAAATAGTCGAGAAAGCCTTTCCGAACACAAGCACGAATACCGTTAACATTCCAGGATACGAGTTTCATATAATATCTTTTCCTTTCTATATTTACATCTAATACATTATCATGCATATCTTTTATCCCGCATATAACTGGCTCTAAGCTCCTACCTCAAGCAATAAAGTGAAACCAATATTGGTAAGTGCGGGATCGACTGCCAATAAATGTCTGATTAATTCAAAGGCGTTTAGGTCATACCCTTGTGGTACTAGCAATCAGTGGGAGATAAACAAAACCGCCACGGATGGAAGTTTCACTTTATTCTAGCATATAAAGCACAGTCGTATGTTTATCAAATGCTTTCTCATTAAAAGAATTAAAAAAAGAATTGACAGGCCAACTGTATTAACCGTATAATACATTGCATAGGCGTATTATACGGTCAATACAGTAATGCGAATTTTTTTACACCTAGTGTATTAATAGGTTGATACACATGAGAATTGCATCTAATGACATGATTAGGAGTTGTTGCTATGAAGGTAAATTTTAATAATCGTGATCCTGTTTATGTTCAAGTTGTACGACATTTCAAAGAACAAATAGCTACGAATAAATTGGAGCCAGGACAGGAAATACCGTCACGCAGAGAACTGGCAGGTCAGTTAAAGATAAACCCAAATACTGTTCAACGAGCTTATAAGGAAATGGAGGAGCAAGGATTGATTTATACCGAGCGTAATTTGCCCAGTAAAATAACAAGGGATGAGGAGATGCTGCAATCTGTTCGTGAAGAGCTTCTCTTAGAAGCTGTTCACGCATTTATTGCATCTGTCCATTCAATTCAAGTCCCGTTTGATGAGTTAGTTGAATTGTTAAGAGAAAAATATGAAGAGGCAAGTGATGAAAAGGGGGGACAGCAATGATAGAGGTAAAGGATATTACGAAAAAGTTTGGGAGAAAGCAGGTACTTAAAGGTGTCAGTTTCAGTGCAAATAAAGGAGAGATTACGTGCTTAATTGGTATTAATGGTGTTGGAAAAACCACTATCCTGAATGCAATTATGGCACTGACGCCGATAAATAAAGGACAGATATTAATTGATGGAGAAAAAATTAAAAAGGAAAGCTTCGATAAACTAACCTTCATTCCCGATGCAATAACTGTCTTACCGAACATGACAATAGCCGATTCCATGCAATTTATGCGTGATTATTATAAGTCCTGGAATGAGCAACGGGCAACAGACCTACTCCAATTCTTTAAGCTAAATCCTACGGATAAAATCGCTCAATTATCAAAAGGGAATACAGCAAAGGTGAACCTATTACTTGGTTTAGCATTAGATGTTGATTATATACTAATGGATGAACCATTCTCTGGGATCGATATGTTTAGTAGAGAACAAATTGCTGATGTGTTTACCAGTCATTTAATCGAAGATCGTGGTGTTATTATAACGACACATGAAATAAGTGATATTGAACACTTGATTGATAAGGTTGTACTACTCGATGAGGGTGTTGTTATTAAGCAATTTAACACAGAGGAAGTTCGAGAAATGGAAGGGAAATCAGTAGTGGATGTGATGAGAGAGGTGTATCAGTCATGAAAAGCTATTTAAAATTAACAAGCTTTGAATTGAGCAGGTTTTTCAAGCTGTATCTAGTATTAATCGCCATCACCATTATTTCACAGATTATTGGCGTAATTGTTTATTCTAATAGTTACTTAAATGAGATGAATAAAGTAATCTATGAGGAACAGATGCCAAAAGCAGAGTTTCTTGAAGTCTACGGTAGATCTAGTTTGTTTGATCTGACACAAACACTTTGGTTCTTGGGCCCAATTGCCCTTTGTGTTGTCGCATTAATCTTTTACGTCTTTTTTATTTGGTATCGCGATTGGTTCGGAAAGAATACTTTTATTTATCGCCTACTTATGTTGCCTACGGCTCGGATTAATGTATTTTTCGCCAAAGCAACTTCTATATTTCTAATGGTGCTGGGATTAATTGCGCTACAAATCGTTTTATTATTTATCGAAAATATGATTTATCAGTGGATGGTTCCTAATGAATTTCGGACAGATATGGCTGTGAGTCAAGTTATTCAAAATTTTCGTTACCTCAATATTATCATACCAACAACCATTACTAAATTAATTCTTTCCTATGGTGTTGGCTTTATGGCAGTCTTCATTATTTTTACAGGTATTCTTTTAGAGCGTAGCTATCGATGGAAGGGGATATTTCTTGGCATTGGTTACTGTGCAATCGCAGCAGCAGTTTTTGTTTTACCAATTATTATTCAGGAACTGTTACAGAAGAATTATTTGTATCTCGTAGAGTTAATCATCATTGAGGTGATATTAGGGCTATTCGTTGCTGCTTGTTCCATCTGGCTAAGTAGTTTTCTATTGAAACATCGAATCACTGTATAGAGGGGGAAGAAGGAATGAAACGTTATTGGGAATTAATTATAATTGCAGCATTCGCCATATTCGTTATTGGCGCGTTTTATATACAAAAGGCTGTGGCTGAAAACCAGCTTCCTACTTTTGAATGGAAGAAGCAAGCTGGTAATGATGACTTTATAGCTCGTGCGCAGCTTGGCGGTTCATTAATGGAAGATTTATATCATAATGAATTAATGATCTCTGCAGACGGGACGACGTATCGGAGTGAGCTGTCTCTTGTTGAAGAGCTCGAAGGAATGCGAAAGCATCCAATCATTGAAGAGCTTCAGGCGGAGCACCGTAATTTTATGCGAGGAAAGGATGGCTTAACACGTTTTTACGAGGATGATAAACTGCTTGTTTATGCTGAGGCTGATTCTAAATGGGATCGACAAACATATACAGAATCAGACTTTCAGTTAAACATTGATGTGCTTTACAAGGATAAGAATGATAAGGTTTCATTTACGGTCGATATTCCAAACCAAGATGATTATCGCTACATGATGGTTGAGGATGTAGTAGTAACAAACGAAAACCTTCATGTTATTACACGAAATGAGTTAGTAACGACGGATGATCAAATGAGTAATGAATTACGAATTTATCGCATAAATTTAACGGGAGAAAAGCTTATTAATGAAGAAAGTATTGTTACTTATACCAATGGTGGAGAGGATAACAATACAGAAATTATGTTACTTCAAGATCCAGAGGATATTGAAAAAAATAACGATATAGTTTTCCAAGCTGATTATTATGAACCGGAACAGCTCGAAGACGGATCGTATCAAGATGTTGTAAAGGATAGTAAGTTATTCACGTTTAACTTAGAGACGAGAGAGAAGGTTCAACTGGATATTCCTAAGAAGCTACAAAAGCAAGAAATTATACCTGTGAATGATGATAATATTTATTTTTTACACAATACAGCAAAGGGGATAGAAATAACAACATTTGCTATCGCAGAACAAAAGGTGACGAATAGCTTTCAGATTGAACTACCGAAACAGCCTGATATGCCGGAGATTGATGAAAAAGCAGCTGAATTAACAGGGGAAACTGCTGTCACAGATGCTGAAATAAATTGGGGTCAATACCGTATGAAAGATGGTAAACTGTATATTACTAGTGGGAAACAAACGGAGAGCAGTAATCTATCTATGCATGTGGTTGACTTAAATAATGGAGATATATTATACAAGGGTAAGCTGGAGAGAACAGATAATCCTAAAGCTGGAACAGCCTATAGTTTAGATTTTTACGAAATGACAGTAAAATAGAAATACGAAAGGTTTCATATAGAATGGTTGGTCAGTGTTACCAACCATTTTCTTTGTAGTTTAGGAAATGATAAAATTTGCTCATGTGGATAAATAGGCGCGTGTTGAGCCGCGTCCAGCTCCAGTTCCCAGAACAAGGCGACTCCACGAATTGCTTCTAAGCTAAGTCATTATCGGTTCACAAGTCACCTTGATTTCTTTACCTCCGTTGATTTGCTCCAGTCGCTACGTTTCTAATCGGGCGCTTGTGCTTTTGTTCTAAGTTAAGAAAGTATAAAATCAGTGCAATGACTGCGTTAAGCCAAGTAGTTATTTTGAA
>NZ_BAAACY010000152.1:0-46874 GCF_039521925.1 Virgibacillus salarius
AACGTAGCGACTGGAGCAAGTCAACGGAGTTAAAGGAATCATGGTGTGCTTGCTAGCCGATGATGACTTAGATTAGGACGATTCGTTATGTCACATCGTTTCTGGGGCGCTAGAGCTGGACGCAGCTATTTACCTGTTTCAGCAAATCGCTTTATTCGAGCGCCAATTTCATCTCTTACTCGTTGAAATACCTGCCACTTCACTTCTATCGTTCCTTCCGCCTTTGCTGGATCATCAAAGCCCCAATGCTCCCGATGTACATGCGAAGGTGTGACAGGACATTTGTCCTTAGCGTCTCCACATAGCGTCACAGCGATGGTAGCATGCTGTAAGATAGTCGGATCAATAATATCCGACGTGTGATCAGAGATATCAATACCAACCTCTTTCATTGCCTTCACGGCATGAGGATTGACCCCATGAGCTTCTATACCAGCACTTCTTACTTCCCAATCTTCACCTAGATACCTCTTAGCCCAGCCCTCTGCCATTTGACTACGACATGAATTTCCTGTACATAAAAAGTAAATTATTTTTTTCGTCATTTTCATCCTCCTTTTAAAATAACCATAACGTAATATATAGTCCTATGAGTGTAATAAACAAAATTGGGACAGTTAATATAATGCCTGTCTTCACATATGTGCCCCACGATATTTTTACTCCTTTTTGTGATAGCACATGAAGCCATAACAGGGTAGCGAGTGATCCGATTGGTGTAATTTTTGGACCTAGATCCGATCCAATTACATTTGCATAAATCAGCGCTTCCTTTATTACTCCAGAAGTGCTAGTTTCAGCGATTGCTAAAGCATCAATCATTACTGTTGGCATATTATTCATAATTGATGATAGAATCGCAGCAATAAATCCCATTGCAATTGTAGCAACGAATAATCCTCTATCTGCGCTTGCTTGAATTATACTTGCCAGCATTTCAGTAAGACCAGCATTCCGTAGACCATATACTACGACATACATTCCAATCGAAAAGAACACAATAGCCCAAGGTGCTCCTTTAATTACCATCATTGTATTGACTGAATTGCTTTTACGAGCCATCAATAGAAAGAATATGGCAATAATCCCAGCTACGATGGAGACTGGCACACTGATCAATTCGCTCACAAAATAACCGATTAATAAAATTGCAAGAATGAACCATGATAGTCGAAACATCTTTAGATCGCGGATAGCTGTTTTCGGCTCTCTAAGCTGGTCGACTGCATAGCTTCTCGGAATCGATTTTCGAAAGTAAAGCAATAAGATACCGATCGTAGCTACAAGGGAGAAGAGATTTGGAATAATCATTCTAGAGGCATATTCTACAAAACCAATTTGAAAAAAGTCTGCCGAAACAATATTAACAAGGTTACTTACGACTAGAGGAAGTGAAGTTGTATCAGCTATAAATCCACTAGCAATAATGAACGGAAATATCATTTTTTCTTTAAAATTTAAATTACGAACCATTGCCAAAACAATTGGTGTTAAAATTAGTGCAGCCCCATCATTGGCAAAAAAGGCGGCAACGATGGCACCTAAAATACTGATGTAAATAAACATCTTAACTCCGTTACCTTTAGCTAATCTTGCCATATGCAAGGATGCCCATTCAAAAAATCCTATTTCATCTAAAATCAGTGAGATAAGTATAATAGCTACAAATGCTAAGGTCGCATTCCAGACAATTTGAGTTACTTCAATCACATCATTAAAGCTAACAACTCCCAGTAGCAACGCCAGGATAGCCCCACCACATGCGGACCACCCAATGGATAACCCCCTAGGCTGCCAAATGACAAACAGGAGAGTTAGTATAAAGATAACTAATGCTAGAAAAATCGATGATGTCAACATACTCCCTCCTACTTACAACAATTAATTCTTGTTCCGTTTTCTTCCAATTGTTTTAACTGGTAACTTTGATCTGGAAGCTGATCAAGTAGTGTTTGGATGAAAGGATATTCCGAACTATTTTTATTCATGGAATAAAATATCCACTGACCTTTTCTCTCCTCCTGTACCAAACCAATATCTCTTAACTTACGTAAATGCTGGCTAATGGATGGTTGACTAACTTGAAAGATCTCAACAAATTCACAAACACAGCAATCTTGATCATCAAGGATCTTCATCATGATTAGCCTTGTTTTATCTCCTAATAATTTACAGATCAAAGCAGCACGATCTGTTTCTACTGATGTATCCTGCATAAACACCCTCCTCATTAATATAAGTATATAAGTATATACTTATATATTCAAGATATTTATTCCTTATGTATTACTATAACAAAAGCGCAAGCGTCTGATTAGAAACGTAGCGACTGGAGCGAATCAGCGGAGATAAAGAGCTTGCAAGCCGATGATGACTTAGCTTAGGGCGATTCGTGAAGTCGCCTCGTTATCTGGGCGCTGGAACTGGACTCTGCTCAACACACGCCTATTTATCCACATGGGCTAATTTTTTAATTTACTAGACTATAAAAAACGCTGACCACTTCATGCTTATGCATGAAAGATGTCAGCTTCCAAGTTACTATCTACTTTTTACAAGTAGATTAACTGCTTCTTTTATTAATTCCTCCGTATTTTCACCATTTCTCTGTTCTTCACGAATACATTTTTCTAGATTCTGACTGACAATGAGTGCTGCTGTGCGATCCAATGCACTCCTAGCAGCTGACATTTGTGTTACAACGTCTCGGCAATCCTTTTGTTCTTCCATCATCTTTAATAACCCACGAATTTGACCCTCAATTCGTTTCATTCGATTCATTACTTTTTCATCGTATTTCATACTTACTTCGCTCCTTTGTCCCATCATAGCATAAACAAAAGCTTATTGTGCACTCTAACTTTAAAAAGAATGCAGATCTTTAGTGAAACCACTACCAACCTAATTACCTATTTATTCCAAAAATCCGTTTAATCATTTCTCGTTAAAAAACTCCAAATGATCTGTATACAAATATAGAAATACAGTTGATTTCACAACAGGTACAGACAGCGATTGAACCGTCTCCTCGTTTTCCTACCTGAACAAGCTATTTCTCCCATTAATTCTGTCTTCTGTGCCAAGTTATGGAATCAGACTATCATCCCTTCACGAACGATCGAAAATTATCCGGGGCCATAACAGACAGCAGTGTTTCCTCCTCTCCCTAATACTGAGTCAAATCTATCTTGATAACTGAGGGGAATGGAATCCCCTTACTCATGACTTGGTTCTGTATGTTTCCGTATTTCCCGCTTTCTAATTTGTACTCGTTTAATTGTACGATCTTCTACAGATAAAACTTTAAACCATAAATGATCTGTTGATATTTCCTCACCTGCCTCTGGAAAATAATGAAAGGCTTTAAGCAAGAACCCAGACAGGACATCCTCTTCCTCCGGGATGTCAGTATGAAAGATGGTATTCAAGCGATGAAGTGGAATTTTTCCATGACATATAATTTCAGAGTCTGTGACTTTCTCTACCAATGATTCGTTACCCTTATCTGTTTCATCTTCTATTTCTAAACCAATCAAGACTTCGATTATATCTTCATGGGTTATGATCCCTTCCGTACCACCATACTCATCAAGAACAATTGCCATATGCTTTTTATCCTGTATCATTTTTCGGAATACCCAATCAACCGAATGGAATTCGAAAACGATTAACGGGTTCATATCGCTAAACGACTCTAATGATTTTTCCGGTTCCATCGCCCAAGACAACAGATACTTTGAATGGAATACACCTACAATATTGTCAATCTCCTCTTCATAAATTGGATACCTTGTAAATGGGTTATCAATAGCAATATTTCTAACCTCTTCAAATGTTGAATCACAAGGAAGTGCCATAATATCCACACGGGGTGTCTTCAATGCATCCTTCACATTAAGATTATTAAATTCCAGTACCCCTTTAATACGATAGGTCTCGTCCTGTTTAAAAATACCCTCGGTACGCGCTATATCCACCATAGCCCGAATTTCTTCTCTCGATACAGATGTACTATCTTCCTGTCCTTTTGATAAAAAGCGAATGATAGCACCAGTAATTCCATTAAGCAGCATGGTTAATGGCTTAAAAATAGTAACGACTGCTTGAATAACTGGGTAGACCACATGTGCAATTCGATCAGGAAAGGCGGCCGCTACTGATTTAGGAATTACTTCTGAAAAGATTATAATCGTAATCGTTAATAACGCTGAAGCAATCCCTACATTTATACCGTAGTCAATCGCTACCATAGTAACGAGCGTCGGTAGTAAGATATTTGCAATATTATTCCCTATTAGAATTGCTGTAATAAATTGTTCTGGCTTGGATACTAATTCAAGCAGCTTCCCAGATCGTCTATCATGATTCTTAGCTTTTGTCTGTAATTTCATTTTATTTGTCGCGGTTAATGCCGTTTCACTGCCTGAAAAGAAAAAAGATACAAATAATAAAATAATGATCGCAATGATCACGTATGTCTTCCTCCTTATGTAAGTTCATATACTTGTTAGGATATGTCAGTCATTTACCTATGATACATTATATTTCCCACCATTTCACTGGGCCAAACCACTGTGAGCTTAACCCTATAATCCTGCACATATTTTAGGTGAAAGTTAGAAAAAATAAGACGAAACTACTTCACTGGAGCATAAACATACGCTACTAACAGAAAGGAAGGTGGATTCAGATGGATAAGGAAAGAGCTCAAGAAATAATGAATGCAGCAGAGATGATACAAGTCCGCTATCGAGGAATCCCAGTCTACATCAAATCGTTACATGAAAAAAATACAACAGCCACTATCTTTCCTCTAGATGAAATGGAAAATGAGCAAATTGTGGACATACAAGGACTACACGAACTACAATTAGACAACTAATAGAATTGTGTCTCAAATGGTTCGGTTTATATAACAACTAAGAAGGACAGAACGCTTCTAAGGTGGGAAGCTTTAGAAGTTAAAATGTGATGTTTCATAAGTGGAAAAAGCCCGTTTTGGGGAAAGTATATGTCCATTCGTGTACGTATGGAGCTGAGGGCAGCTCCATACTCATAGTTGTAATCCGGTCCATTGCCAATACGTAAAATAAAATACAATCATAACAAGGATATAAACTGGCATAAGTATTGTACTTAATTGAAGCAATTGTTTTGCGTCAATCGTCATATCACCTTCTTCATAGAATAGTAATATTGCTTTTGAACTAACTGGAAATGTTAAACAATAGTTCATTCCAAGTAAACTCAAGAAAACAACTGCCGCAGTGTTTAGCCCTATGGACTCACTAAATACAATAATACTTGGAATAAAAATAATTGCTCTTGTGGTATGTGAATGTACATATAAATGGCTTGTCACCGCAATCACTAACATAATCATCATGAATAGCCAATTGGGAATATGATCAAATACATTGAACCCCTGCTCGATAATTCGCAAAAAATGAGAAGTTTATGAGAAAGCTGGTGATAGAAGATGTAAGGCTGTCCATTACTCGAAAAAAAACCTCCTTAAGCAAGAGGTTTCTAGATTATTCAACTTATTTATGATTGTTTCCATCATTTCGATTAATCCGAAGTGGTAATCAACTGCCAGTAGATGTCCGATTGGTTCTAACCTCTATGGTACTAACAATCTGTGGGAGTTGTTTATCCCCCACGGATTAATTTAACCGATCAAATGATTGTTGTAAGGCTTCATTGAATTTTTGTTGCTCTTCCACCATCTCAAATGTGTGGTGTTTATTAGATAATGTTGATTAGGTTCTTTCAATCTTCATTATTTTTATAAATCTCTTTATAATTGACATGATTAATATATACCCCCATTATTATGACTGCTTATTTTGAGTTCTTCGTAATTGGGACATTTCAACTATATGTATCTACCCCTTTTAAATAAAAGATCCCTTCATCTGTTAAAAAAATATGATACGATAATAAATACAATTATGTGAAAAAGCTGAAGGGAGTCATTACACTTACTATTATTATAATAGAGAAAACGAGCAAGATTAAAATTTATATCATTCCATTTAACTACTTACAAACAACATCAGCACGGAGGAAACAACATGAAAAGAATTTTACAGATTGCCAGTGCATTTATCGGAATAGTCGTTGGAGCAGGCTTTGCTTCTGGACAAGAAATTTTGCAGTACTTTACTAGCTTTGGTTACATTGGGACAATTGGATCCATTGTTTCCACTGGTTTATTCGCCTATCTAGGTATGACACTTACACGACTTGGGAGCAAGTATCAAACAACCTCGCATCGAGAAGTCATCTATCTGATGAGCGGGCGCTTTTTAGGGACAATGGTTGATTACATTATTGTCTTTACATTGTTCGGTGTAGGAGTAGTCATGATCGCAGGGGCTGGATCAATCTTTAGTCAACAATTTGGGCTTTCATCCTTTGCTGGAATTACCGTAATGACGATACTCGTTATCCTTACCGTTATGATGAATGTCAATCGTGTAATTGCGGTTATTGCAAGCATTACACCTTTTTTAATTCTAACCGTCATCTTACTTTCCATCTATAGCATGATGACAATGGATACTTCCTTTGCAGCAATGGAACCAATTGCTAGAAATCAGCCAGCTGCTTTATCGAACTGGTTTATCTCTGCCGTTAATTATGTATCGTTTAATATAGCTTTAGGTGCACCTATGGCACTAGTTATGGGGGGATCTGAAAAAAATGAAAGAATTGCTACCATTGGCGGACTACTCGGCGGTCTCGGGATCGGTTTACTTATTGTTTTTAACCATTTAGCGATTTTTTCTAATATGGAAGCAGTTGTTGGCTACGAGATGCCTATTTTAAAAATCGCGGATGATCTTTCTCCTATACTTGGAATGCTATATTCCATCATTCTTTTTGGCATGATTTTTAATACCGCTGTTAGCATGTTCTTTTCATTTGGATCTCGGTTTATGAAAAGTGAAACAAAGTCATTTCGTATGTTTATTGTGTTCACAATTCTTACCGCATTTGCTTTAAGTTTTGTTGGCTTTACAGAATTGGTCTCCTTTTTCTACCCCCTAATTGGTTATTTAGGTCTGTTTTTAATTGCTGTACTTATTATCGTACCGGTCCGATTACATAAAAAGAAAAACGGGAATGCTCAAATGGAAGATAATTAACTATAGAAGTGCGAGATTGGAGGGAATATCTTGCTAAAACAATGGCTTTACGAAGCGAAATATACGGTTGTTTTCACGGGAGCTGGGATGTCGACAGAAAGTGGTTTGCCAGACTTTCGTTCAGCTAATCAAGGGTTGTGGAACAAGCAGAATCCTGCTAAAATCGCTAGTACTGATGCATTAAATAATAACGTTGAGGCATTTACAACATTTTATCGAGAGCGAGTATTGGGAGTGAAATCCTATAAACCACATAAAGGCCATTATATTCTTGCAGATTGGGAGAAGGCCGGTACCATACAATCGATTATAACGCAAAATGTAGATGAGTTTCACCAGCAAGCTGGGAGTAATCGTGTTGCTGAGCTTCATGGCACGCTGCAAAGGCTCCACTGTCAATCCTGCCAGAAGGAATATAGTAGTGAAGAATATGTACACAAAGACTACTTTTGTAAATGTGGTGGCATCTTACGTCCTTCCATTGTATTATTTGGAGAGACATTGCCTGCCCAAGCTTTTCAAGCGGCACTCTCTGAATCAGAAAAAGCTGATTTATTTATGGTCCTTGGCTCATCATTAAGTGTAACACCGGCAAATCAATTTCCGTTAATCGCCAAAGAAGGTGGTGCGAGATTAGTCATCATTAATCAAGAACCTACTGCATTAGATGCTTACGCAGATATGCTCATACACAATCGACAAATAGGAGACGTATTAACTGAATTAGACCAGTAAGAAGCAAGATAATTGAGTTATCTAAACTATAAATTGAAACTTCCATCCGTGGGGGGGTTGCTTATCCCCACGGATGGTTAGGTGAACCAATCGGACATTTACTGGCAGTCGAACCCACACTTATCCTTATTGGTTTCACTTTATTCCTTGAAGTGGGGAGCTTACTGCCAGTTATATGCGGGATAAACAACTTTTCTGTATGGTGATTAAAAACGTGCTGGGACAAAACACAACTTCTTTACTCAACATACGAATAATCATGTTATCAATAGGAGTATCATCGCCGCACCGTGAAGATATACGCTCTTTCCGCGGACACGGCCTCAGCTAACTTGGTTAAGAAAAAATACGTTACCAAGTGGATCTTCGGACTCGTGCTGTTCCCGCCGGAGTCTCGCTTATTTCAGGTGCTAAATGAATGATTCTAACCAAAAAACGAAAAGATAATTAATTCAAATTAATTGTCTTTTCGTTTTTTATTGTTTCTTCATTCTATTGTCTTAGCCTCTTTTTTATTACGTCATCCATTTAGGGGGTGTGTTTTTATCCCAATATATTTCACCAATGTCATAGTGTTTTTCAAAATTATCAGCTTGGAGATGGTAATGGAAATTAAACCAATGACCTTCTAATGGACGATGATCCCTTCTCACATGGAATTTAGCCACTTTTTCCTGCGCCTTCAAGTCATAAATATTAAATATTCTTTCTCCATAGCCATCAGCGGGATCCTCCGATATGTCATAGTAAGTCACAGGCGCTTTATCATCAAATAAAATTGTCTCCATCACTTTTTCTATGTTCGGTAAAATAACGGCTGTAAACTCGTCCTCAATTCGATGTGAAATTCTTGGACCCATCTTTATTAATGCCTGTTCTTTCGCCTTTTCCGTTAATTGATCTATGGTATATGCTTGAATAGGGACGACATCTTCTGGCGTTTCTAATACCGAGACAGGTGTAGCTTCGTCTAGACCTGACCCTGAATCATAACGTTCTTTATGCTCCTCAGGATCTGCCGTTAATGAAGTTGGAACGTACATCCCTAATGTCATAATTGTGATAAGAACAACAGCTATTTTTCTCATCCATTGCTTCATTTTAGAGCGCACTCCTTTGTATCTATTACTATAAATTCTATCACTTCTGTATCATTTGTCTATCCTATTTTTCAGAATTTAGTAAATTGATAGTGTAAAGGCTGCGATTACAAAAAACGTCATATACTATTTCTCTTAATAAGGCATTTAAGGAATATTCCATACATGTTTGAGTTTAAAGAAGCGACAGATGTTCGATCATTCTATTCTTGTACCTAGTGTTAATCCGCCATCAACAACAATTTCGGCACCGGTGCAATAAGAACTTTGATCTGAAGCAAGGAACCCAATAACATGTGCAACTTCTTTTGGTTCACCGATTCTTCCTAGAGGAGTTTGAGAATAAATAGGTATTGTTCCACTTGTTTGAGCCATTCCCGTATTTATTCCGCCAGGGTGTACGATATTTATTCTTATCCCATCTTTCCCTACCTCTACAGCCGTCGCTTTTGACATTGCCACAACGGCTGCTTTCGTAGAAGCATATGCAGCCGTTCCATCTAAAGGTGCAAATGCTGAAATAGAGACATTGTTAATGATGGAGCCCTTCTTTTGCTGAGACATTATCGGTATAACCGATTGCATGCCAAGGAATACACCAATCTGGTTAACATTAATAATTTCACGATATTGATGAAGTTCTGTCTCCGTCAACGCAGCATTGTAGTATAATCCTGCATTGTTCACGAGAACATCTATCCTACCAAATGCTTCTATGGCAGCATGAATTGACCTTTCCCATTGTACTTCATTTGTTACATCAAGCTTAACAGGAAGTGTTTTATTCTTATCAAATTCTTGTGACAGTTTTTCCGCATCATTCAGCTCCCGTGCAGCAATGATTACACGAGCACCTAACGATAAGAAGTAGCGTACTTGTGCCTCGCCTTGCCCTCTAGATGCACCTGTTACAAGAACAACTTTATCTTCTAGATTATACAACATGATATCACCATTTCCGTTAGTATTTAACTTTACCTTCTTTTATAGGGTAACAGGCACGACTAGAAACTTCACGATATTAGACTACGCATGATCATTACCAAAAAAACTGAGCAAAATGGTTAGTCCTTATCACTACATGCTCAGATTTATGCTTCCTCTAGTAGCTATTATGGAATAATAGCTACTGCTTAACCACCACTCCAGCTGCCCACTTCCCTTTCCGTGGGGTTTGTCCTTCAGCTAACTTTTTTAGCAAAACCCGCTCAAAAAAGTGGATCTTCAGGTCAAACATTTCCCACAGGAGTTGAAGTGGCCGGCCTTCGCTATTATCAGGCTCTACAACGCTAGCATGAAGTAACACAACTGCTTTTATACTCACGGATAGCGATTTTCACTTTACCCATTGTAAAAAAAGTCAACCTATTACTTATGACAAGAATTGTTGCACCTTCTCATAGCGGAGACTAATTACGTAGACTCCTGTGGGATTAGCGCGAGCCGAAAATCCACTTTGCAACTCCTTCTTTGCAAAGTTAGTTGAGGCCGTGCCCGCGGAAAGCGAAGTAATTAGTCGGAGCATTGCCAATATACATCTAACATTTCAAAATAACTACTTGGCTTAACGCAGTCATTGCACTGATTTTATACTTTCTTAACTTTTAAAAAACGGATTGTTTTCGTTATGTCCCAACTTATTTCAATAGATATATTCATAACTAAAGCTGCCGATGATACGTTTTCCTCCCATCATGGGAATAAATAACTTTCTTATCCTCCACATAGGTTTCTAAATATACTGTTTTGCCCCAAAGCTGATGAATATAAGGAAGCACATGCTCTAAATATTTTAGATCTAATTCTATCCCTTCATAATTGTGAATCAAATAGAGCTCCCCATTCCGCAAGTAATCTCCATTTTCTACGGTTATATATGGAAATCCTCCATTTACTCGCATGGAAATAAGCTGATCACGTACTGCTTCATAATCTTTATTGGTAATTTGATAGTTTCTCCCCTTTTTCTCAAATAAATACATATCTTCTCTCGCTACCAAGTCTTTCGTTAAATAATTACGGATGAAGGAGATATCCGATTCCAGCTCTCTTACTTCAAAAATCTTTTCTCTTCCTGAATTTTCTTTTATGCCTAATTGCTTCATTTCCTTCGTCGGATGATTATACCGCTCCTCAATGTCTTCAAAAATTTTTATCCCTAAATAATAAGGATTTATTTGATGCTTCGAAGGCTGCACAACACCGGCATTTAATGTAGCAAATTCAACGGTCTCATCACTTGTTAAATCCATCTCACGTAAAATACGCTGATGCCAATAAGATGCCCAGCCCTCGTTCATAATTTTTGTTTCTAGCTGTGGCCAAAAATATAGCATCTCCTCACGCATCATTGTTAAGATATCCCGTTGCCAATCCTCTAGGTCTCTACTGTATTCTTCAATAAACAATAATAGATCCTTCTCTGGCTGAGGAGGAAACTTCTTCCGCTTGTTTATTTCCCTCTTCTTGTTATCATCTGATTTCTCATCTAAGCTCCATAAATCATCATAAGGTGTTTTAGGAGCAGATGTATCTTCTTCCTCTTCGTCCTCCATATAATAAGCAGGTAATTTTGGCCTTACGATGGATGGGTCAATATGTTCTTGAATTGCAAGAATCGCATCTAAAAACTTCTCCACTTCCCTTTTTCCATAAACCATCTCATAATGTGCAATTCGTTCAGCGGTAGCCGTCATACTTTCTACCATGTCTCTTCTTGTATTCGAGAAACGGACATTATTTTTGAAAAAATCACAATGCGCCAATACATGCGCTACAATTAATTTATTCTGAATAAGACTATTCGTATCAAGCAAAAAAGCATAGCATGGGTCAGAATTGATAACAAGTTCATATATTTGGCTTAGACCTAGGTCGTATTGTAGCTTCATTCGATGAAACTGTTTACCAAAGCTCCAATGACTAAAACGCGTCGGCATACCATAAGCACCAAATGTGTAAATAATATCGGCTGGGCAAATTTCATAACGCATTGGATAAAAATCTAATCCAAATCCTGATGCAATTTCTGTAATTTCATCAATGGCACGATGAAGCTCCTTCATCTCTGTCAAATAGATCCCCCCAAACGTACTTTATACAGTTTATGAACAAATACTAGAATGATTACAGTTAATAAGATTTGCATGTACAATTACTTGTACTTTTAATTTGCTTTCTTATACAAAATGAGTACTTATTACCTAGTTAAAATATGTTAACGTAAAATTTTTGATCAAAAGTATTGCTATTTTTAAACCAGTACCATATAATTTGCCTATAGGAAACATTTTAATCCTGATAAAATGTTTTGGACATAATACAACAAGAGAATTACTAACATAAGATACAAGTAGATTTTTTTTAGGCTTGTTTTGCCTTAGACAAACATTATTAGAGAGGGGAAATACTACATTGAGGAAGATAGGATTATTTTGCTTAACCGTATTACTTATCATTGGGATCGTGGGTTGTTCTTCCGGATCTGATGAAGCTAATGGATCGGAAGAGAATCCCATAAACGTCGTTACAACGATAGCCCAAATTGGAGATATAACCGAGAATATCGGCGGAGATCTTGTTGAGGTAAATAGTTTAATGGGACCTGGAGTCGATCCGCATTTATATAATGCAGTTCAAGGTGATATTCAGAAGATGACAGAGGCAGATATCATTTTCTATAACGGACTTCATTTAGAAGGACAAATGGGAGAGATTTTTGCAGAAATGAAACAGGAAAAACCTACTATTCCCGTTGCAGAAAATATACCAAAAGAAAAATTATTAGCTGATCCGGAAAGCCCAGATATTAGTGATCCACACGTTTGGTTTGATATTAATCTCTGGAAATATGCAGCAGAAGCTGTCCGAGATGGATTAATTGAGTTGGACCCCGATAATAAGGAAACGTACACCCAAAATACAGCGGCTTATCTAAAAGAGCTTGATGAATTAAATGATTATGCGCTGGAACGATTCGAGGAAATTCCAGAGCAAAGCCGTGTACTAGTAACCGCTCACGATGCATTCAATTACTTTGGAAAAGCCTATGGCTTTGAAGTAATGGGATTACAAGGCTTAAGCACAGAGTCAGATTATGGAGTAAATGATATCCAGCGTATTATTAACGTATTAGTAGAACGAAATATTAAAGGTGTATTTGTAGAAAGCAGTGTTTCCGAACGCTCGATTAACGCTGTGGTAGAAGGTGCGAAGGAAGAAGGTCAAGAAGTATCCATTGGCGGTGAATTATATTCTGACGCAATGGGAGAAGCAGGTACTGAAGAAGGTACTTATATCGGAATGTTTAAACACAATGTGGAAACCATTGTTGAATCTCTAAAATAAGGTGGGAGTTAGTATGTACGCATTATCAGTAAAAGATATATCGGTAACCTATGATAAACAGCTTGCCCTTGAGAACGTGTCTTTTGCTGTACCGGAGGGATCGATAACAGGGATTATTGGTCCAAACGGTGCTGGTAAGTCGACACTTATTAAATCTATTCTACAATTACTACCTACTTTATCAGGTAGTGTCGAGATATTTAATAAGCCTATACGCACACAAAAGAAAATCATTGGTTATGTCCCTCAACGAAGTGAAGTTGATTGGGACTTCCCAACTAATGCTCTAGATGTGGTATTAATGGGGAGATACAATCATATTGGATTATTTAAACGAGCAAACAAAAAAGAAGTGGCATGGGCAAAAGCATGCCTTGAAAAAGTGGGAATGCAAGATTACGCTACACGCCAAATTAGCCAATTATCAGGGGGGCAACAGCAGCGCGTATTTCTTGCCCGAGCCATGGCACAGGATGCCAAAGTATACTTTATGGATGAGCCATTTGCAGGAGTAGATGCTTCAACCGAAAAAGCTATTATTCAATTAATGAAAGAATGGAAAGCAGAAGGTAAGACAGTACTTGTCGTACACCATGACTTACAGACAGTTAATGATTATTTTGATCATGTATTATTATTAAATAAATCACCAATTGCTTATGGGGAAACACAGTCGGTATTTACGTTAGACAATTTGGAACAGGCATATGGCGGGAAAATTGCATTTTTACAAAAAGCCCCTTCAACAGTAAAGGAGTATACGTAAAATGGAAGCAGTAACATCCTTTTTCTCCAGCGCTAACCTGCAATGGGTGCTCATCGGTAGCTTACTTCTAGGGTTTGCTAGTGGTGTCATCGGCAGTTTTGTTTTACTCAAAAAACAAAGCCTTATCAGTGATGCCATGGCCCATGCAGCTTTACCAGGGGTATGTATTGTATATATTCTGTTTCAAGTAAAATCTGTACCTTTTTTATTAGCAGGTGCGGCGGTTACAAGCTTAATTGCAACGCAATCGATTCAAACGATTGTAAATAGGTCGCGCATTAAAACCGATGCTGCTATCGGAATAATCATATCTGTTTTCTTTGGTCTTGGAATTGTTTTACTGACGTATATCCAGCAAAATTCAAGTGGTAACCAAGCTGGGCTTGATTCATTCATCTTTGGGCAAGCTGCTTCGTTAGTACGAAGTGATGTTCAACTAATTGCCATTGGTGCATTCGTTTTAATCATTCTTACTGCTTTGTTCTTTAAAGAATTTAAAATTAGTATCTTTGATCCGCAATTTGCACGTGGAATTGGTTTACCAGTAACATTTTTCAATGGGGTTCTGCTATTTCTAGTAGTTGCCGTCGTTGTAATTGGTATTCAGATGGTAGGTGTTGTCTTAATTGCAGCACTATTAATTACACCACCGATCTCAGCAAGATATTGGACGGATCGTCTCGGGTTAATGACCATCCTAGCTGGTATTTTTGGAGCCATTTCTGGTGTGAGCGGCGCTGTCTTAAGTACTGCTCTTCATAATCTACCCACAGGTCCGGTGATTGTTCTAAGTGCATCACTTATCTTTTTCATTTCCTTACTTTTTGGATCAAGAAAAGGGCTTTTATTTAAAGGAGTGAGGCACGCATGACGTATACAATGTGGATTATATTAACTGGATGTCTTGTAGGTGTAACCTGTGGTGTAACTGGGTCTATCCTTGTATTACGTAAAATGTCAATGATTGCAGATGCGATCAGTCATACTGTTTTATTAGGTATCGTGGGAGCATTTTTCGTAACCCAATCGTTAAATGGGGTTCCCATGCTAATTGGAGCTGGTATCGTTGGTATTTTAACGGCTCTATTTGTTGAAATGCTACACTCCTCAGGCGTACAATCAGATGCTGCAATTGGGATTGTATTCACATCCTTGTTCGCCCTAGGTGTCGTACTAATATCCTTTATTGGAGACCAAGTACATTTGGATGTACAGCACGCACTTATGGGAGAAATTGCTTTTGTACCGTGGGATACTCTGACAATCAATGGTGTCAGCTATGGACCCGTTGCCGTTTGGATGCTTGGGGCAGTGCTGATTATTAACTTACTATTGATTATTCTGTTTTATAAAGAAATAAAAATGTCAACATTTGATGCACAGTTTGCAACATTAATTGGTGTACCTGTCGTCTTAATTCATTATTTATTAATGACAATGGTATCCCTATCTACGGTAGCATCCTTTGATAGTGTGGGAGCAATACTAGTGGTAGCCATGCTTATTGTACCAGGGGCCACCGCCTATCTGCTAACCGATCGATTTCTTGTATTACTCATCCTAAGTGGTGTGATCGGTATCCTATCTGCACTAATGGGCTATTGGTTTGCCGTTCAATTAAATGTATCCATTGCTGGATCAATGGCAGTAGCAACAGGTGTACTATTCCTTGCAGCTTTCTTGTTCAGTCCAAAACAAGGAGTTATTACACGGAAATTCAGAAATAGTAAGGAAGAAACCATACAACAGTCAGCATAAGGACAGGCCGTAGTGCAATTCTAATCGGGTATAAACCAAGGGACTTCCTCATCGGAATTCCTTGGTTTATTTTTTAATATATTGCTATTTGTGAACTAATCAATCTTATTGTGAACTTCAACTGTATGATTCTCCTCAATCGGGAAAAGCTAGTTCATAGGAGGAATCACTATGGCAGATCAATTTTTAACAATTGAACAGTTTAATAAGCTTTTGAAAAAGTGGAGTGGAAAACGTGTGAAGATTGCAAAACAGGAGCTTCACGATTATGATGAAACGATTATGGATCTATCTAAAGTTTCTTATGAGACAAACACACGTAGAATTGATGATTACCAGCCCTTACATGCTCTACAACTGAATGGAATGGGTGAAGTCGAAAATGCTTCCAATCATTTTGAAGAATTGCCAACTTCTATGTACGAAATTCCACTGGAGGATACATCCCTATACCAATTTGACGGCTCACGTTTTGCCTTGGTAACAGATCGTGCCATCTATACCATCGAAATAGCAGATTAGCATCCATAGCCTTCCAGATAAATAAAAGCGCATACACCCGCCGATTAAAAACATAGCGACTGGAGCGACTCAACGGGGATAAAAGAATCACGGTGTGTTAGTGTAGCCGACAATGACTTATCATAGTGCGATTCGTGAAGTCGCCCCCGTTTCTGGGTGCTGAAGCTGGGCGCGGCTCAACACGCGCCTAATTTCTTAATTTCTTAAGTTTTATACAACAATCAAGCCGTTTCTTTTTCAAGATTATTTGGTCCATTTATAATACACAAATTTTAACTTCTGACCATTCATTTCAAATTCTTGATCACTGGTTTTTGTTTGCTCAAATCCATTTTTCTCTAAAACCTTTTGGGATGCTATGTTATTGGTTGTTGTTTTTGCCTTAACCTGTTCAATATCTCGATCTGTTAATGTTTCTAATAATAATTTCAATCCTTTCTTAGCAACACCTTTTCCAGTATGTAGTTGTCCTACTCTATAGCCTAGATAACCAATTTTTTGAGATCTATCAATATCAACTAAATTAATTCTTCCTAAAATAGAACCATTTTATCTTTAATTAAATAGAAATATGAAACTCCTTCAGCTTGCTCTTTAAGTAATGTTTCATGTCTTCTTTTAAAAATCTCAAACTTATAGTATTCGTTTCCTCGGGTCGGTACCATTTTTTCGAAAAAATATTTGTTTTCAAGTTCAAACTTATACAAATCTTCCGCATCTGTGGCATGTAACTTCTCAATTAATATATCCATGTGTAATATCCCCGTTCAATTTTAATGTTTACATTAATAACCTTCTAAAAACTAACCTACACTTTTTCTTGAATTGTTGCTTATTCCATAATCTGGCCCTAATCCGTAATAAGGGCGCTGGTTCTTGTTCTGGAATCTCTCCCGTTTGCTTAAATAAGCATTATAAAACTTGAAATTAAAAATACTATAACTAAAATTAGCTTTATGTAACCACTATATTTTGGTGTTCCATGCCGTTTTTCTAAAAATTGCACATAGCCCACAAGTAAAAAAGATCCAACAACTAATATAGTAAACCCAACTTTATCATCTTGAATAATCATAACCCTTAACGCCATATACCCTATTATGAAATATCCTAAATGCCCCATTGTATATTGGAGAATATGCTTCATATCTCCCCTCCTGTGTTTATATAACAATCTGGCCCTATTCTAAAATAGAGCATAGATTCTTATTTGGAAAAGCACCCGTTTGTTTAAGTCTATTGGAGAAGGTTGGGAGACTATTTCTCAAAGTACAATTTTTATATTTCTCGTCGGTATCTTAAAGAAATATAATCTTCTTCTTCAGCATTACTAAATGCCTCTTTTTCGTACATAAAATTAAACCCTCTTGCTTCATAAAATGGAATACCTTTATTATTTCCCTTTTGAACGGATACCCACTGTTCCTTAGAACCTTTTGTCTGTTGTATATCTGTTAAATTGTTTAAAAGTTGAGTACCGATCCCTTCCCCACGGCGTTCAGGATCCAAGTATAAAACATAAACTTCACTTTTATCATCATCTATCATGCCACCACCAATAGCCCCAACAACAACTCCATTGTCGAGTGCTACAAAATAGCCGTCCCAATCGTCCACTTCATCTAACTCATGAAGTATACGGTCATAATTATAAAATGTCTCATTATTCCTTCTTATATTTTCTGGACTTCTAATACCCTCATATGTGTCCAGACAACCTTCGGAACAAACTTTAGAAATACCTTCAACATGCTCTGGCAATCCTCTTTTAACTACAATCATGCTATTTCCCCCGCTTATATTTCCTTATAATTTTAATTGGGAAATGAAAAAATCACTTCTCCAACAAACTGGACCGATTCTGAAACAATGGTTACTGTATATTAAGCCAAAAATGGGTTTCCATATTTTTCGCAGTAATTATAAAACCCGTGCTTATTCATATACATCATTTTTTTGACATTCTCTGGTGTGTCAAATTCAATCAATTCCAAAACTAATTGAGTAAATTCAATAGCAGCCGTTCCATTTGCAGTGACCAATTTTTTATCCTTTACTGCCTGTTCCTCTAGGAAATTACCCTTAGGATTATAATTTTCATAATCTTTCCAGATATAAGCGGAATTTCCGGTATGATTATGATCATTTAGGAAACCATTCTTTGCCAAAAAGTCCACTGCACCGCATATAGCCCCTATGGGAATATTGTTTTGAAATGTAGTTTTGATTAATGGCAAGAGCTTTTTATTATCATTTCCCCATGAATTCCCACCAATCATAACTAATAAATCAAAATCCTTAGGTTCTGAACCAATGATATAATCAACAGAAGTTTTAAAACCACCTATTGAATTTACACTATCATCTAAAGAAATAGTATCAACAGACCAATCTTCTCTTTGATTTAATGCCGACGACAAGTAAGCACCTTCCCAATCTGCATACTCGTCCAATATAAGAAATAACGCCTTTTTCATAACAACACAACCCCTCTTCTCAATACAACTCTCATAAAGTTTATTTAACCAGATTAATATTCCATCATTTGGCCCAATTCTAGCACAACTTCGTTCCGTTATTTCGCCCGTTTGTTTAATCGTATCGCTTATCCGCTGAAGGTTATCCAGCTGCTTCAACTGAGCATAAATAAACGTGTTCATAAACGTAAGCACATCAAGCTTTTTAACATATTTATCAAGTTGAGTGTGTTCAATCATTTTTTGTATGATTTTTGAATCTAATGGATGAATGTATTCCTTGAATACCGTTTTTATGGTATGATTGTCCATGTGAACTCCTTATAGTTAGGGATTTGGACAGGACTACCATACCCTAATTATAAGGTTTTTTTATGGCTTTTAATAGAAAAATTAACATTATTCTTGAAATAATAATTATTGCTTGACTTTAGTTTCATAATTTAATGCAACGCTAGTGACCCATTGTAAAAAAAGTCAACCTATTACTTATGACAAGAATTGTTGCACCTTCTCATAGCGGAGACTAATTACGTAGACTCCTGCGGGATTAGCGCGAGCCGAAAATCCACTTTGCAACGTGTTCTTCTTTGCAAAGTTAGTTGAGGCCGTGCCCACGGAAAGCGAAGTAATTAGTCGGAGCATTGCCAATATACATCAAACATTTCAAAATACTACTTGGCTTAACGCAGTCATTACACTGATTTTATACTTTCTTAACTTATAAGAAAACCGGGCAATACTGGATCATATTTGCCCGGTTTATCTTTTATACTAATGCCTCTTCTTTTTGGAAGAAGGTCTTTAAAGCTTGGTAAATATCTGCTTTTTCTTTCACAATATAATATCTGAACTTAGGATCATTAATTTCCTCAAAAGCTCGCATTAGGGTTGACTTGCGACTGTACCCATTTACTTCTCCATATCCAAACATACTCGAATGAGTCATGATCTCGTTCACCAACTCAATACAGGAAGGATTATCAGAAGTGATATTTTCTCCATCAGAAATATGAAATGGATAAATATTATAACGAGATGGATGATACTTATTATTTATCAGTTCTAACGCTTTATTATAGGCAGATGAACAAATTGTTCCACCACTTTCCCCTTTGGAAAAGAAATCCTCCTCCGATACAATTTTGGCTTCTGTATGATGTGCAATAAATTCAATTTCAACAGATGCATATTTTGTACGTAAAAACCTGATCATCCAAAAGAAGAAGCTTCTAGCTACATATTTCTCAAATGTTCCCATAGAAGCACTCGTATCCATCATGGCGAGAACAACAGCTTTTGATTCCGGCTTCGTTACATCATTCCATGTTTTAAAGCGTAAATCATCATTGTAAATTGGTGTAATCCCTGGCCTACCTTCTCTGGCGTTACGTTTGATTGCTGTCAGGATAGTACGCTTTTTATCAATATTACCCATTAACCCCTTTTTGCGAACATCATTAAATTCAATCTTCTCGATGGTTATCTCCTGCTGTTCTTTTTCTTTTAGGTTTGGTAATTCAAGCTCCCGAAAGAGTGCTTCTTCGATTTCCTCTAAGGATACGTCAGCTTCATAATAATCTTCCCCTGGTTTATCGCCTGCCTTCTTACCTTTTCCTTGTCCCTCCTCTTCTCCCTGAGGAGCTCGAGCAATGATATCCCCTACTTTGCTATCTCCTTTCCCCTGCCCTACATGCTTTGATTTATTGTAGTTATAGCGAATCTTATATTCATCTAAAGAACGAATTGGAATTTTTATAACATCTTTTCCATTGGACATAATAATATTTTCTTCACTCACCAAGTCGGGTAAATTATTCTTGATAGCATCTTTAACTTTATCCATATGACGTGTTTGATCCTGATAACCTTTACGGTGGAGGGACCAGTTTTCCTTTGAAACGACGAAGTTCCCACTATCTTCCTGCATGCGTTCCCCTCCTATATAATTTGATCTACTTGCCTTTTGATGCTTTCTTTATCCTATGCACGTACAAGTTTATTATTGCATTATTTAAACTATTTTAAAAAATAGCCGTTGCTAATAAGTTTTAATCAAAAACAACTGTTTATTGTTTGTCTTTAGAATGGTTCGTTTTAGAGTTATGTTCCAACCTGTCCCAGCCAATGAAGAACTAAAGCAAGTGCCCGATTAGAAACGTAGCAGACTGGAGCGAGTCAACGGAGATAAAGGAATCACGGTGTGCTTGCGAGCCGATGATGACTTAGATTAGGGTGATTCGTGAAGTCGCCTCCGTTTCTCTGCGCTGGACGCATCTCAACACGCCCATATTGATATCCGCATGGGATAATTTTTTAATTTCTTAGACCGTAACAAGGTTGGGACAAAACACTTCTTTACTCAAAATACGAATAATCAGGTTATCAATAGGAGTATCATCGCCGCACCGTGAAAATATACTCACTTCCCGGGCACGGCCTCAGCTAACTTGATAAAGAAAAACACGTTACCACGTGGATCTTCGGACTCGTGCTGTTCCCGCCGGAG
The DNA here is from genome assembly GCF_039521925.1 of Virgibacillus salarius. Taxonomy (NCBI): domain Bacteria; kingdom Bacillati; phylum Bacillota; class Bacilli; order Caryophanales; family Bacillaceae; genus Virgibacillus; species Virgibacillus salarius. The sequence continues at coordinate 21,369 of NZ_BAAACY010000152.1, forward strand.
TCTCGCTTATTTCAGGTTCTAAATGAATTGTTCTATTAAAAAACGAAAAGATAATTAATTCAAATTAATTATCTTTTCGTTTTTTGGTTGTTCCTTCATTCTTTGGTTTTCGTCTCTTAATTAGTAAGGTCTATACCTATTTAGGTTGTAGCAACACTATCTATTCAATAAACTGCCAACATAGCGAAGCAGCTCATTTGCAGAAACTGAATTATATCCATATTCATCGACCAATCTGGCAATGACCTCATTAATCTTTTTCAATTGTGACTCGTCTGGTGTTTTTGAAGAGGTTGTTATTTTTACAACATCTTTCAAATCCGCAAACAGCTTTTTCTGAATTGCTTCACGTAAACGTTCATGTGAATTATAGTCAAAGCGTTTTCCTTTCCTAGCAAATGCAGAAATCCTAATAAGAATCTCCTCACGAAACGCTTTCTTTGCATTTTCTGATATACCAATTTGTTCTTCAATCGACCGCATTAGCTTCTCATCCGGATTCATTTCTTCCCCAGTGAGCGGATCACGCAGCTTATTCTTATTACAATATGCCTCTACATTATCCAAATAATTATCCATTAATGTCTTAGCTGACTCCTCATAGGAATACACAAACGCCTTCTGAACTTCTTTCTTGGCGATCTCGTCATACTCTTTCCTGGCAATGGAAATATAATTCATATATGTTTCTTTATCTTCTTGAGATATAGAAGCATGCTGGCTTAACCCTTCCTTTAGGGAACGTAAAACATCAAGAGCATTGATTGCTGGTACCTCTTTACGAATGATTGCCGAAGAAATGCGATTAATCACATAACGTGGATCAATGCCATTCATCCCCTCCACTGGAGATTCCTTCTTCAATTCCTCTACATCCATCTGATTAAAGCCTTCAACACTCTCGCCGTCATACAGCCGCATCTTTTTTACGATATCAACTCCTTGTTTATTAGAATCCTCCAAGCGAGTCAGAATAGAGAAGATAGCCGCTACTTTTAAAGCATGTGGAGCAATATGCACATGTGCCATATCACTTTCCTTAATCATCTTTTTATAGATTCTTTCTTCCTGCGTAACTTGCAGATTATACGGTATTGGCATCACAATAATTCGAGAATGCAATGCTTCGTTCTTTTTATTTGAAATAAATGAGCGGTACTCTGCTTCATTCGTATGCGCAACAATTAATTCATCTGCACTAATTAACGCAAACCTGCCCGCTTTAAAATTTCCCTCCTGTGTAAGTGATAGTAAATGCCATAAGAACTTCTCATCACACTTCAACATTTCTTGAAATTCCATCATTCCTCGATTGGCCTTATTTAATTCCCCGTCGAACCGATAGGCACGAGGATCTGATTCGGAACCATATTCGGCAATTGTGGAAAAATCAATACTACCAGTTAGATCAGCTATATCCTGTGATTTCGGATCAGACGGACTAAACGTACCAATCCCTACCCGTTTATCTTCAGAAAGAAAAATGCGTTCCACACGTACGTCTTCAATCTTTCCATCATATTCCTTCTCTAATCGCATCGTGTTTAGCGGAGATAAACTGCCCTCAATACGTATCCCATACTCCTCTGCAAATTCTTCCCTTAAATGATGTGGTATTAAATGCAGTGGATCTTCATGCATAGGGCAACCTTTAATGGCATAGACAGCTCCTTCATCGGTTCGAGAATAGCTTTCTAAGCCACGCTTTAACATAGTAACGATAGTCGATTTCCCACCACTTACAGGCCCCATTAATAATAAAATACGCTTACGTACATCTAGACGTTTAGCTGCAGGATGAAAATACTCTTCTACCAATCTTTCAATCGCTTCTTCAAGCCCGAAAATCTCTTCACCAAAAAAATCATACATCTTCTTACCGTCTTTTTCAGTTAAACCAGAGCACTTAATCATATTATAAATCCGTGAATGAGCAGTTTGAGCCACCTCTGGCCTTTCTTTAATGATCTCCAGATATTCCGCGAACGTCCCTTCCCACTTCAGAAGCTGTTCTTCTTCGCGATGCTGCTTCATTTTGCTAAGAATATCCATGTTATTCCTCCATCCAGTGTCTGATTACTATAGCCTATGCTTAATTGTTTTTTATGATGCCGGTAAGTTAAAACCTTTTCTTGTCTAATATTATGCCTGTAAAGGAGCTATATTTTTAATTCGTATAAATTAATAAATTACTTTGAGATTTAAAATAATGTAGTAAATCACATAATATTTTATTTGTTGTCAAAATTATAATTAAACATTGACTATTTAAACTAACTTTGCTATTATTTGCATGATGTTTGACTAGTTTAAAAATTTAGGAGGCGACTACTATGTTAACAAATTATGACAGCACAGTATTCGACAATTTAAATGAATTAGACATCGCTAGAAAACGTTTTTTGGATAAAGGAGCAGAAGAGTATTTACTAAAGCTTGGAGAAGTAGTCCATCGCCATGGACTTACAGATGTAGTTGGTATTACAATGGCTCATAGACATTTTCGTGTTAGAGATGGAGAACAATTAGTTGAGGAAGTCAGAGACAATAGTTCCGTAATAAAACCATTATCCAATCTTAATAATGATGAAGTTATTCCTTTTACATGGAAGCTATCTAAAAATAAAAATGGGAATCTTCTTTGGTATCCCCTAGAATTTGTTAAAGTTAATACATTAACAGAGGAATCAATCAATAATGAACTAACACTTAGGAATAGTTATGATTTTCTCAATGAATTTTCTAGTACATTAATAGAACTTGGTCTGGAAGATATTTTTGGTCTTTGTATTGTACATCGTGAATTTCAACTTTCACCTAATGAGATGTTAGTTGAAAGTTTGGAAGAAGAGTCACGAACATTGTCATTTAATATAACTCCTAGACAGAATTTAACCCATACGGTATTAATTCCTACTTTTTGGCGTTTTGATAAAAAGGGGAAAGCGTTACAGGCCGAGGCTTGGAAACATTGCATAGGTCACTGATTCATATACTACCTCCTATCATATAGATAAGGAGGTTTTTATATGATTGGGGCACTAAGCTTAACTAACATTATTTTGCTCTTCACAAAAGTACCTTGGTTAAACTTCGTAGCACATTTTAGTATTTAACACTAATATTCTTCTTAAACGTAAAAGTTTCCCTAAAATATTAATAATTTATCTTATGAAAGCGAGGTGATGTATTGTGGTTACACACTTACTTCGTCAAAAGAATTTCCTGTTCATTTGGGCTGCCCGCCAAACTTCGGCGTTGGGTGATTGGATTTTATTAATTGTTTTGCCTCTATACATACATAATCTGACAGGATCAACTATCGCAACTGGTACGATGTTTATAACTCAGATGATTCCACGACTTTTCTTTGGTTCCATTGCAGGGACTATTGTTGAGAGATTAAATAAAAAATGGACATTGGTCTTTACGGATTTAATTCGTGGGATCATATTGTGTGGCTTATTTGTCATTCCTGCCGATCACCTCTGGGTCTTTTTTTTGATTGTTTTTATTCAAAACATGATTGGCACTGTATTTATGCCAGCTCACCGTTCATTGATGGTAGATATTGTAGAACGAGAGCACATCGTTGATGCTAATTCAATCACAATTGTAAGTGACAATATTATCCGTCTTGTTGGCCCTTCTTTAGGTGGTGCATTACTAGGTATCGGTGGACTTCATATATCAATTGCAATTGATATATTATCATACATCATCTCAAGCATCCTTATATCATTAATCACATTATCAGTTGTTAAACAAGCAGAATCCAAAGAAAAATCGACACTAATGGTAAAATGGTTAAAGTTTTGGAATGACTGGTGGAAGGGTATTAAAATCGTTCGAAAAAATCAATTATTTCTAGTCATTTTCTGGATGTCATCTATTACTTGGCTTGCTCAAGGTATGATCAATGTCCTATTTGTACCCTATGTATTAGATGTAATGGGTGAAAGTTCAGTTGAATTTGGTTGGATAGAATCAGCTGAAGGAGTCGGTGGATTAATAGGTGGCTATTTATTGTTAAAATTAAATAAAAAGGTAAACCCATTTCCACTTATTATGATCAGTTTGTTGCTTACTGGAATTATGTTTCTTTTCATGTTCAATTTACCGTATCTGTTAATCGTTTTAATCCTAAATGTTCTACTAGGAGTGCCTAATATCATATTTAGTGTAAGGTTAGAAACATTACTTCAGGAGCATGTTCCTGAAGATTACCTAAGTCGTGTTTTTGGCTCGTATAATACAATGATAGCCTTGGCTACTTTAGCCGGAATGGCTTTAGCAACCATTTTTAATTTTATTGGTACAGTTCTTTTACTAAACCTGACAGCAGTATTGTTTATTGCTGTGGGAATTTTACTTTACAGGCCTTTAAGACATAAGTTAAGAGAACAAGGTAATTCAAATTAAGCATATGGAACTGTAATTATATGATTATTTATTCCGATAAAGGGAGTTGAATTCTAAATACCAATTAATATCAATTTTACGTCAGTTCCATTATTTTATAGCTTAACTTTTTATTCAGATTATTTGTAAGATACACACCGACAAATGCATGTTTTATTCTAACTTATCGATTTAGAAACTCTATATCTATAGCTAATACGCATTTGTTCAACGCTTTTATCCGAGTCATACAAAAAGATGCCGTAAAAGTCAGATGGATCATTGAACAAAAGCGCAAACGCCCGAATAGAAACGTAGCGTTTAGAGCGAGTCAACGGAGATAAGGAAATCACGGTGAGCTTACGAGCCGAAATGACTTAGATTAGGGCGATTCGTGAAGTCGCCCCGTTTCTGGGCGCTGGTGATGGACGCGGTTCAACACGCCCATATTTATCCACTTGGGCATTTCCTAGGCTAAAACAAAAAAAGCTCGGCAGTCATTCCCATTTTGGAAGACCGCCAAGCTTGATGATGCTACATTAAAATTATTTAGTGACGTACAGAAGCAGGAAAATATCTTTTTTTCAGCCGCGTCGATAATACTTCTAAAATAATGGCTATGAGAAGAATAGCATACGTAATAAATCCAACCTCACTCAAGTCAAAATAAAAACCGGAGGCCATAAATAACTCAAACCCAATACCACCTGCACCAGCAGCAGCTCCCATCGCTACAGCAACTGAAAAGTTAATTTCAAAACGTAAAAACGTCCATGATAATAAATATGTAAATGTGGAAGGAAGCACACCATGCATTACTACATGCCACCAATTCGACCCGGTAGCTCGCAATGCTTCCAGTATTCCTTTATCTACTTCTTCAAATGCTTCTGAAAAAGCTTTTACAAGATAAGCAATGGAATGAAAGAGCATACCAAGGACCGCAGCTTCACTACCTAATCCTGCTGCAATTGCAAAAATCAAGACCCAGAGAACGGTGGGCACTGCTCGAATAAAGGCAACGATAATCCGAACAATTTTAGAAATCCACTCTTTGGACAGATTTGTAGCCGCCATCAACGAAAGAAAGAGAGCAATAACTGCTCCAAGCACGGTTGAAAGAACTGCTAACCCAAGTGTAATCCCTATTTGATAAAGTGCTTCTCCCCAACTAAAGTGATTTAAGGCAGGCTCTAGAAACATTACTTTCAAATTATATGCCGTCTCTGTAATGGCAGTAGTTAGATGCAGACCCGTATAATCAAAGAATAGAAAGCCTACAATCGTCAATAGAATAAATAAAATTATTGTCCAGCGCATTACTCGCTCTGACTTACTACCAGATTTAAGAGAAATACTGCCATCTTTTTTTCGCTTCATATACGTTGGCTTTGTTATAGTTTCCATTACAAAATCACCTTCCGTATATAATTTGAGATTAGTTCAATGATGATCACTGCGATGACAATACTAAATGTCACAAGCGCTACCGCATTGTAGTTCATCGACTTATAATACATATCAAAGGTATAGCCTATTCCCGTACCAGTTAGAATACCTACCAGTGTTGCACTTCTAATATTGGTTTCGATCATGAATAGAATCCAGCTAATCATCTGAGGCAAGCATTGTGGAATGACCGCTTTATTGACAATATGAAAATACGTCGCTCCAGTAGCCGTCAATGCTTCAACAGAGCTTTGACTAGCTTCATCAATGGATTCGATAAAAGCTCGAGTTAAGAAACCGACCGTCCCGACAAACAAAGCTAAATAACCCGTTACCGAATTTTGTCCAAATGACAGAAGCAAAATCAGCGCCCATGCAACAACGGGGATATTTCTTGAAACAGCTGCAATGAATCGAGCCACTACACTTAATATTCCGTTCAAGCTTGTTGTTTTAGATCCCATTAATCCTAAAAATATCGATATAACTGCAGCTGTTGTGGTTGCTGCAATAGACATGAATACAGTCTCGTTTAGCTTTTCTAGAATGGTTGGCAGTCGTTCCAATGACTCTTGTGTAATTAACAAATTGGAGATGATCCAGCCGATAGCGGCAGGAAAAGCGGCTAAGCCATCCACAAAATTAAAGTTAGTTATGACAGCTGAAAGATACGTGACAGCTATAATAATTAATAGAAACAAAGTAGATTGCCATTTTCGTTTTTGCATCACTTTTTGATTCACAGTCGATTTCTCCTCACACCGTAATTAATTCTCTTGTTTGTGTTCCATAAATACGATTAATTCGATCATCTGTTAATGGGTGATTGGAACCGTCGAATACAACTTTCCCTTGATTTAGACCAATAATGCGATCCGAATATTGTTGAGCTACTTCCACTTGATGCAAATTCACCATACAGGTAATACCCAGCTCGGAAGTAATTGATTTCAGATGGTCCATAATAACCTTGGAAGCATTCGGATCAAGTGAAGCTATTGGTTCATCACATAGTACAAGCTTTGGATCTTGAATAAGCGCGCGGGCGATTCCCACTCGTTGCTGCTGCCCTCCACTTAGTTGGTCACAGCGCTTATAAGCATGCTCTTCAATGCCTAGCTTTTGCAGAAGATAAAAGGCACGCTTTTTTTCTTGTTCCGTGAATCTACCTAAGACCCCCTGCAATGTTGTTTTATATCCAAAACGCCCGTGAAGGACATTTTCAATTACGGTTAAACGAGGTACTAAATTATAATGTTGAAATACCATCCCAATATTTGTCCGTAGTCGTCGTAACTGTTTCTTTCCAAGAGTTCCCACATTAGCACCATCGAATAGGACATTTCCTTCACTAATTGTCACCATCCGATTGATACATCGAAGCAATGTTGATTTTCCAGCTCCTGAAGGACCAATGATGGATACAAACTCACCAGCTTCTATATCAAAATTCACATTCTCTAATACCTTTGTTTCTGTATCGTACGATTTCCCAAGACCAACTACTTGCAACAATGACATGATAGCTTCTCCCTTCCATTTGTAAAATGAAGAGTATGCCCAGAAAAAGGTGCATACTCTTTCAACCATCATCTATCCACCAATCTTACTTCGAAATTTCATGTATTGGATCAAACCAAGCATCCTCTACTGGCGCGAATCGTTCCTTATCGGATTTGAAGAATAATGCGGAGTCTTCCGAATCCTCTGGTACAAAAATTCCTTGGTTATTCGCAACTTCATCTGAGGTTAGAACCTCTTGTAATTTTTTATAATCTTCTTCACCTAACGTATCCATATTTGCAGCAAAGGGCGCATTTAATACTGGGGTTACACTCATTAGTGTAAATTCGCTATCTGTTACCTTATTAAATGGTTCTGCAGCATCGTCCTTCACGCGATAAACAGAACCTACTGTATTTTCTTCACCTTCCGCAACCTCCACGTAATTTTCTACACATGTATCACAAAATGCAGCAACATCTGCATTACCCGATAATAAATTCACCGCAGATCCCTGATGAGAATTCCCAAACAATACTTGAGAGAACAGTGGACCAGCTTCCATTAGATCTTCTTCCGTTAAATCTGCATATTCATCCTGTTCAGTGAAATGTGCTAATATACTTGAAGAAGGTACTTTAAATCCTGAGGTAGAACTGTTTGATACAAAGGAAAACTTTTTGTCAGCAATGGTATCAAGTGAAAATTCTCCATCCTTTTTGTAATTCTCCTGATCATCAATGTTTACCGCTAACCAGCTATGGTATACCGCATCATCTAATGTTCCTGATGGGCCTGTAGGAACAACTAAAGGTTGAATAGCGTCATTACTTTTATTGGCCTCAATGTATCCCTGTGCCCCCATGAAGGCAACATCTGCATTATTATTCACCAAAGTCTCAATAGCAATGGCATAATCTGTCGTTAAGTGATGCTCTACTTCTTTTCCGGTTGCGTCTGCAATTACCTTACCAATTTCATCACGAGATGATTTCAAATCCTCACCAGATTCATTTGGATACCAAACAATATCAATCACATCATCAACTTCAGCCTCTCCGTTGGCATTACCTGTCGAGCAACCAACCGCAGCAATAGCTAATAAAAGCAAAACAGCAATCCTCGTTATTGTTTTTTTCATCCTTAACGCTCCTCATCCATAGATTATCTGACAAGCCAATAGACGAAACAGGGGGATAGCATTCACGATTCTATTGATTTGTCCTATATCATTGAAACATAAATAATCTAAAAATAGTTTATATTTACATTTTTTTAACTATTATTTAAGCTTGTTTACATACCCTTAATAATTAACCGTTCGTTCAATCGGAATCTGAGGACTAACGATAGATCCTACAGTGATTGGAGTACCAAATGCACCGTGATAATCTGTTCCACCTGTCATTATGAGTTGATATGTGTTAGCTAGTTCTTCCACATGTTGATGATCTACTTTCGTATGATCTGGATGATTCCTTTCAATGCCACCTAACCCAACCTCGACTAGTTCAGGAATGATATCATACGAATGAAGTTGGCCGGGATGTGCAACTACTGCAAGCCCACCATCTGCTACAATGGCTTTCACCGCATCAAACGCATCCACATACTCAATATCTCCAGAAGCAGGTCCATTACCTTTAAACAGACTTTGATATAGTTGTTGATATGCTTCAGAAGTGTAAGCAGATTTTGTTAAATAATTCATAACATGTTGTTTATAAACTGTTAGACTAGGTAGAGCCGACGAAATAATAGCTTGTTGATCCAATCGATAGCCTACACGCTTTAGTTGCTCGATTTGCCAAAGAGTATGTTTTCTACGCCTTTCTCGTACAGGCCGACAAAGTGCTTCAATATGTTTAGCCTGTTCATGGTAATGATAACCAAGGATATGAACCTTTCGTTTACGCTTAAAATCATATGCTGATATTTCTATTCCAGGAATCACTTTTATCCCTAGTTCGGCACCAAGCACTTGTTTTTCCCCCAGCCCCATCGTACTGTCATGATCCACAAAGCTTACGTAATTGACCCCATGATTAGCTGCTTTTTGTAGAACTTCATAAACAGAATCTGCCCCATCGGAGTACGTACTATGAACATGGAGATCAGCCTTCACATAGAACACCTTCCTCCTGTAGAGATACAGGACTAGATTTCATATCGTACACCTTATCGCAAAGCCCATCCATAAATTCGATATCATGAAAAATACCGACTAATGTAGTACCATCTGCTTTTAGTTTCTCGATAATCTCACGTACCTTCACTTTTGATTGCTGATCTAAACTTGCAGTAGGTTCATCAAGTAGCAGTAACCTTGGTTTCTTCACTGTTGCGATTGCAATATTTAATCGAAGCTTCTCCCCGCCTGAAAACGTATTGGGATACGCATCCCATAATTTTCGATCCAATTCAAAATGCTTTAATGCTTTCTCAGCCTCAGTCTTGGCAATAGTTGCTGGTTCCTCCATTTCTAGTAACGCTTTTTCTATGAGCTGTCTAGATGTTGTACGAGGCATGACATTCAAAAACTGAGATACATAGCCGATTTCATGCTTTCGCAAATACAGCATTTCTCTCTCCGTTACCTTCGCTAAATCAATCTTTCCGAACCGATTTGAATCATATACTATATTTCCAGTATCGGGCAGATAGGTTCGGTAGATACTTTTTAAAATAGTAGATTTGCCACTCCCACTTTTGCCAACAATCCCTATAAATTCACCTTTATCCAAAGAAAAATGAATGTTCTCCACAGCTTGCATCGTTTTCCCCAGATGATGAATCGTAAATTGCTTACCGAAATTCTTAACCTCTAATAATGCCATCGACTCATTCCTCCTTACTCCTACGTCTTTAATTGGTACGGTAGTTTGTCGTTGTAATTAACGCTCCATTTACCATCGTAGCTGTCAGCATTGGATACCCATCATCCATCCGTTCAATGATGATAATGTCTGCTTTCTTTCCAGCCTTAATAGAGCCGATCTCTCCATCCATGCGTACGGCTTTAGCAGGATTAAGCGTGACTTTCATAAACATCTCGTGTAAATCATTGCTGTACGACTCACTTAATGTAAAGATGGCATGTAATAATGCTGCTGGATAATAGTCACTACAAAGAATATCAATACTGTTTTCAGCAATTGCCTCAGCAGCAGATAGATTGCCAGAATGAGAACCTCCAAGCATTACATTAGGAGCTCCAGCAATTGTCTTTAGCCCTAATTCTCTAGCCTTTTTGGCAATATCAAGGGTTATTGGAAATTCGCTAATTGTGGTTCCAAATGAAGCTACTAAATCCAGCTTCTCCACATTATCGTCATCATGCGAGGCTACAGCTATTCCCTTTGCTAAAGCTATGTCAGCTATTTCTTTTATTTGATCGATCGACAAGCATTTCATATTTTGACGTTCTAAAATAATTGTCTGTACATCATCATCTGATAATGCACGATATCCCTGAAGGGTTTGTCTGTATACCTCTAAATCACGATACTGTCCTTGCCCAGGTGTATGATCCATAAAAGACAATAAATGGACTTTATCATCGTTTATATTTTGAATCAGTCGATCAACTTCTGAAACATTATCAATCTCAAACCGCGCATGCAGTCGATGGCGGATTAAATGAAGCTCATTATGAGTAGCTGCAATAGCATCTACCATGCGCTGCACATTCTCTGGATAACGCATTGGCTTATGTGTAAATACATCCTCACGATAGAAGGAAAGCGAGTGGAACATCGTCGTTATTCCATGACTAATTAGTATTTTTTCGGCCTCACGTAAGCTAATATGGAAATCCATCATACTCGTTGGCCGTGGAGAAGCAATTGTCTCAATATAATCAGAATGAATATCAATAAATCCAGGTGAAATATACCCACCATTTGCGTTTATGTGGTCTGCAGCTTTATATTCATTAATGCTTTCTTCAGGAATAATCGCTTGGATATGATCACCTTCCACAACAACAGCATATCCTTCTAAAATCGTTTCTTCTGTAATCACTTTTCCATTATGAATAATATACACCGTAGCTATCCCTCCTATAATAATGAGTAAACCAATCGTTGCGTGTACGCATGTTGTGGATCTTCCATAATCTGATCTGTTAGCCCTTGTTCAATGATGGCTCCGTTCAGCATGACAATTGTGCGATCTGCCAGCATTCGAATAACTGCTAGATCGTGCGATACAACGATCATACTAATTCCAGATTCTCTTTGAATCCTCTTAATCAAGTCCAATACATTTGCTTGAACGGACAAATCAAGACCTGTTGTAACTTCATCGAGAAATAGAATGGGCGGATTATTCGAAAGTGCTTTTGCAATTTGAACACGCTGCTGCATACCACCGGAAAAATTACGTGGCTCCTCCTTCGCTCGAAACAATGGGATATGGACATTTTCTAACAACTCACTACCCGTCCTCTCCATCGTTGTAACGTTACGATTACCTGCAGCAATTTGTTTTTCTGCAATATTACCTATGGTAGAAAAATTCATTTTTAATCCTTTTACCGGATTTTGATAGACCATTCCGTATTTATGATTACGAATATATCGTTTCTTTTGTGAAGACAGATTAAATACATTCTGCCCTTCCAATTCAACATCATGAATATATGCATCTCCGGAAGTAACTGGCTCATCAAAATATAAGCACTGCATCATCGTAGATTTTCCACTGCCACTTTCTCCTACAATCCCAAGGATTTCACCAGGGAATAATTCCAAGGATATATCCTGGCAAGCATATACCGTCCCACATGTGGAGCAATAATTTCTCTCTAGTTTTCGAGTGGACGTTTCTCTACAATCCTGACAACCACCACCGAATTGTTTATTTAAATTCCGAACGCATAAGATTGGTTGTTCATGCATGAGTGGGTGCAGCCTCCTTTTCCTTCAGTGAATTTAACCGATCGACACAATAGCTTGTATCATTACATTGATAATAGCTCTTACCAGAAGTTTCATCGATTAGCTCATCGAGAAACACATCATCAGCACCGCATAAATAACATGTATGATCGGCAAAGGATTCCACTGTAAAAGGATAATCCTCAAACGCAAGTGAATTTACATCTGTATATGGCGGGACAGCATAAATTTTCTTCTCTCTCCCTGCACCCAGAAGAATAAGAGCTTCAGAATAATGCAATTTCTGATTATCAAACCTCGGAATTGGGCTAGGGGCCATTACATAACGCCCATTCACATAAACCGGATGATCCGCCCCTGTTGCTGTCTTTCCGTACTTCATAATTTGTTCAAACAAAAGCAGCCATGCTCCACTATATTCATCTTCCGCATGTAATCTTTTGGTTATATATTCACTAGCTTCCACTTGTCGAAGTGGTTCTGGAGTTGGTACTTGCAATACAAGTATTTGCTCCTTCGTTAATGGTACTTCCGGGATTCGGTGCCTTGATTGTATAAGTGATGCTGCTTCTGTGTTCTCCGTTAGTGCTACATTGGTTGTTTGTTGCACCAACTTCTTAATGCTAACAGCGTTTACGGATTCATCAGCCCCCTGATCAATTACTTTTACGATATCTGTCTTGCCGATTAAGGATAGGGTAAGCTGAAGTCCTCCTGTCCCCCAGCCTCTTGCTATCGGCATTTCTCTCGAAGCAAAAGGGACTTGATAGCCTGGAATAGCGACTGCTTTTAACGTGGCGCGACGAATCTCCTTTTTAGAACCTTCATCGAAAAAGGCAAAGTGTGTCATTGTTTTCATTACTCTTTCCCCTCCTTTTTCACTTCACGAACACTATCCAGCTTAGACTGAAAGGTCACATAATGTGGTAGCTTCAAATGTGAAATGAAACCAGTAGACTCAACAGAGTCAATATGTAGCAGTACAAACTCTTCATCATGTGTAGGAAAATTGGATTCAGGATGCTCCAAGCATTGATCTAAAATACTCATTGCAATTGCCTTCGTTTCATTTTGGCCATAGCAAACACCATATCCGATTTCAAATTCCAATTCCGCTTCATTCTTTTGGTTTTTCGTTGATACTGGTACAAACGACTCCACTTCCGAAACTTTAATTTCCCCAATATAATATGGATCTTCATGATTCTGTCCTGTACCATTCGGCTGGTCAACATAGACAGGTAGTGCGCCCACACGTACTTCTCCAACGGTTGGATGTACTTGCCCATATCCCCGTAAAGATGCATATCCCAATGCAGTTACCGCTCCTGTTTGACCACGAGTTAATACTTGCAGCCTTGCACTTCTTGGAGCAGGGAATGGAAGGTTTTCCTTCGTGATATCAACCGGTTTCGTATCATCAGCCTCATAGGTATCAAATAACCCTTCTTTTCTTAGATATTCCACCACTTTAGGGAAATAGCTAACCTTATCCGTAGCTTTTATGTTTGCAAGCTCCCGTTCATAAGCTTTTACCCATTCTTCATTCTGCTTAACACGCTCATCCAATAAAGAAAAATCCAATAATCGATGTGTATAATCTGTGGTTGCTCCTAGCAATTGCCCCCCAGGAATATCTTTAAAGCTTGCAGAGATACGACGCTCAACAAACATTGACTCCGATTCTACGGTTTGACTGTAATATAGTCTAGGCAAGGTTGATCGATGTGCTCGCATAATAAAAACGGCCTCTTCCATACTTCCCTCAGCCTGTTTGATGGATAATGCTGCTAGAAAGGGAGAATACAAGCTACTCTCCGACATAACTTGATCCAATAGGGATCGCATTGTTGCCATTATCGTTTTAACCTCAATAATCTCACTTTCCTTTAAACGCTCATAGGTTAATCGTTTAATCGAAGCCTCAATCGCCTTTGTTCCACCTTTAACTGCTACATACCCCATTTATTCCACCCCCGTAATTTCAACTGTAGTCGTTCTAGGGATACAAACGATATGTGCCTGCGCATCTGTTATAATCAGATCGATGCCTAAGGGGTACTCATTTATTCGTTCCTTACGAGCTTGCCATGCTTTTGTATAAATGCCCGTAAACAGCTTGACCTCATTTTTAATACCGGGTCCCATTAATTTCAATTCAGCCGTATTCGAAAGTTTTGTTGTTTCGATGATCCACGTGCTGGAATTTTGGGGATCAATTAAATCACCTATTTTACACTGATAGATCGCCTGTAAGATGGATAGCTCCGTTGCATCCTGTAAAACGATAATATAATCTGCCTTATCAGCAGGTGCTTGCTTTGCTAAGGTATATTCCGATATTTTTCCGCCAACCTGCTGCTGTTTTTCTGATATAAGATGAAAGGAAACCTCTCCATCTAATAAAGCCATTGCGCTAAGTAAAGTAGCATCATAACATGGTAATTGATAATCCACCTGCTCTGCCTGTTCTCGAAGAATTGAAATGTCACCAGGTCGAGACATACTATACAAGATCTTCCTATATACTTGCTGTAAATCATGCACTTGATCTATAGCCATACAATCTCCCCTAATCCCCTATTTTTAATAAACTGAAACTTCAATCAGTATGGGTTTTGTTTATCCGCCACTGATTGCTACCGGTCAACAACTACTCGTTCCGTACGATAACTCTTTCCCAGGAGTCTGGTATCTTCTAGTCGTTGTGTCTACCTGTACCTTTTGAGACTTCCCTATTAGCTTCAACTCAATTGTCCATCGTTTCAAAGTTTACCTTTGTTTCAAATAGTTCTGCCTGTTTTTTAGCTTTTTTCATCGTTATTTCGGCCTCTGCCTGTAGAAGTAAATCATGCCATTCCTTCGTTTGCGGTAAATTGGCATTGTAAGCAGCATCGATAATGGCAAGCTGTAATGCTAATTCGTCTTCCATTCCCTGGACAACACCAATGCCGACATGCTGATTGATTTCTACTTTTGCTTCTGTTACAAGTACTTCGCCAATATAGAATAAGGAGTTCTTAGCCGACTCTCGCATCTTAACCATCGTTAATCCGTAGTGCGGAGCGACAATTTCCCGATAAGTATAGTTCTGTAAAAGGCCTTCTGCGAGCTGCTTTGCCAATGTTGTATCATCTTGAATAAGAATTTCGGTTCTTCTGCGCCTCTTCATTTCATGCACCCTCCTTTACAAACCCATCGTAACTTGTTGCCAAGTTGCTGTGTTTTAAAATATCGTAAAGAATTTGTAAAGGAATCCTTTATCATGTAAACGAACGAAGACAGATGACCTTTAGTCCATATAACAAAACAGCATACCAAAGGATACTATTTTCACATAAAGTGAAGCTTCAAATTAGATGAGGTCTAACTGCCAGTTAGATGTGGGATAAAACGAGACAAACAAAAAGACCGGAAATACTAATGCTATTCCCGGTCTCAACCGTTAGATTTATAGAGTTCATTATTTTTCAATACATACGTTACCCCATATTCAGGCATTACTAGCCGACCATGGTCTGGAATGAGTCGTTCGGGATGAAAACTATGTAACGGGATCAATGTTTTTGGGTTCAACCTCTCCAATATATACTTTAAATGCTGCGGAATGGCATGCCCTCCAGTACCTGCTAAAAATCTTGGCACACCAAGCATATTCAATAAATTTATCAGATGATGATAAGCCGGATCGTAATCTCCTAAAGGTGTACCGTTAGAGTGAAGATACACTCCTTGACTTACATGTAAATCAAATAGCTCTAATGAATTTTCATAACTCATTTGTAATAAATACGCCGATGGATTTCTGTTAATAACGCTTGCATCCACTGTTTCATAGCGACTCATTAAATCCTCCTTCCAACCAGGTAATGTCCCTATGATGCTCTCATGCTTCGTATTTGCTGGAAGATATACTGAAAAATTCCTTTTGCCGAGAAATTGTTCAGCTATATATGCTGTTTCTAATTCAAACACAAGCTTTCGCTTAGCTAGATTGGCAACTTCCAGCATTGTTTTTAAACGTTCAATATTGCGGTGATAGATATTAAATAACCCGAGACCGGTTGTCTCCTGTAAGATTTCCATCATATGACCAGCAATACTAGCTTCCTTTACTAAGCTCGTAGGCAATGCTCGATCAGCAATAATTGGCTGTTTCCTTTCTTCGATTCCCCGTAATGTTGTTCCTTCCATGATGAGTACATCAAAGCCTCGGTCCTTCACTTTTTCGATCGCGGTTTCCATCCATTGAGGATTTTTTCCATGAAGACGAAAATCACCGGTGTAAAATACGGCTCCATCTGGTGTCTGCACATGAAAACCACAGGCACCTATGACATCATGATCAACCCGAATTGGCGTAATACAAATCTCGCCAATTTGAAACGTCTCATTATATGTACAAGCACGAAGGCTTGGTTTATGCCCCTTTACGGCTTCCCCTACTACTTCCAATGACCGATACAATTTCAAGGAGTCCTCTGTGAAATAGACAGGAATTTGTGGTGACAGCATACCCACGCCTCCCATATGATCCAAATGTAAATGAGAAACAATCACAGCTGTATGCCTTGCGTCCCGTTCTTCTGGAAGAGGATCAGCTAATCCCTCGAGATCTTCAGCCTGATAGATACCATCTATCGGTGGTATCAATCCGAGTTTCAGGTAATCCTTCACGATCTTGCTTGATCGCTCTTCTATTTTCTCATCCAACATACTGGTATCTGGACTAAAGATTAAACCAAAATCAAAAATTACACGACTCTCTTTGTATTCAATGGATACAATTGTACCGCCAATCGTACGCAGTCCTCCCCAAAAGCGGATTTTTGTGTGATTACATGCTTCTTTCAACCTACTCGCCTACCTTCTTATAATTTCAAGGAGGAGCCTGTTCAGCTCCTACCTTGCCATATACTTTTAATGTTTCCACTTTTTGCTTAAACCTACTAATTTGCTTTATCTACAGCATCCTGTGCCGATTTTTGCAAGTCCTTTAGTCCATCTTCAATTGACTTTTCTTGTAATAATACGGATTGGATCTCCTTATTCAAAGCTTCATTTATACCAGACTTCCCTTTGATATGGGGATCATAGTAGCCAGCATCAAATTGGGAAGCTGCTACTCCATAGGCTGGATTTTCCTCTACATACTTTTTCCATTCATCCGTCTCTAATGCAGACGTACGTACTGGCACATAACCAGTGGATTTTGCCCAAAAAACAGTCTGTTCCGTACTTGTTAGAAACTTCATATACTCCCAAGCAGCAAGCTTTTCTTCGTCGGTTGCAGAATTAAATATAGCTAAATTGGTACCCTGAAAAGCCATTGCTGCTGCTTTACCTTTAGGTAATGGTGCTACAGACCAGTTGATCTTTCCTTCCGCTTCAGCACCAACAAAGGATATTCCAGCTGATGATCCTACATACATTGCAACGTCTCCCCGACCAAATGGACTCGACATATAACCATCTTCTCCAGCAAGCCTGGCAGTACCTTCTGCAATCATCCCATTTAAAAATTCAAGCGCTGTTTTGGCTTCTGGAGTATTGAAGGTTACTTCATCCACTGCACCATCGATTGTTTTGCCTCCTGCTTGGCGCACATACGTTGGGAAGGATAGCCCTATTGAATTCTCAAAGCCTAATCCAACCACTTGCTTACCGTCTTTATTCGTTGTAAGTGCTTTTGCTGCAGCCTGATAACCTTCCCAGGTTGCTGGTATCTCTAGATTCTTTTCTGTTAGCATGTCTGTATTGTAGTAAAGAACTTCAGTACTCTTATTAAATGGGACACCATACATCTTGTCCTCCCATGTATTCGCTTCACGGAAAACCGAAACAATATCGTTTAATTCATTTTTAGACCAACCATGCTGCTTATGTTCCATATATGGTGTTAGGTCAGTGATTAAATCATTCTCAATGTACTGCGTCATCCAGTCTTCATAAGCCTGTGCCATGACGGGCGCGTTTTCTGCTTTAGCAGAAGCCATTAATTTTTTTGACAAATCATCGTACGATCCTTGGCTAACAAGCTTTACCGTAATATTATCCTGAGACTGATTAAATTCATCTGTCATTGTTTTTAACGTCTCCTCTAGACCACCTGTCATAGCATGCCAAAATTCAATTTCTACTGGACCTGTTAGCTCTTCTGGAACAGAAGCCGTTTCTTTTTTCTTGTCCTCATTTGGTTTCTCAGCATTCCCACATGCTACTAAGCTAATTGCGATTAGACCTACAAGCAAAACGAATAAAAACTTTTTCATATTATACCCTCCATCATTATGTATTTTATATTGTAAAAACGTCACTCTGTAGAGCATTGATTCCTCTAACAGAAGTAAGTTGAACAATTAGCACCTACCTACCCGCCCCTGCTTTAGAACGTAAAGCTCGAGGTTCCATCACACCGATAGTCGAACTTATCCTTTTAAACCAGCCTTTGCTACCCCTTCAATAATGTACTTTTGCAAAATAATATATAAAATGATCATCGGCAGAATAATCATAGTCGAAGCAGCCATTAATAATTCATAGACAGTACCTGTTTCTGTACTGAAAGCAGTCAAGCCTACTGGAAGTGTCCGCATTTCCTCTGAATTAGTCACAATTAATGGCCAAAGGAATGCGTTCCAGCTACCAATTGCTTTTAGTATTACAATGGTTATTAGCGCAGGCTTTGCAAGTGGTACCATGATTGTCCAAAGAAACTTGAAATCACTGCAACCGTCAATTTTGGCAGCATAGGAAAGTTCTTGGGGAATTCCAAGAAAGAACTGACGTAATAAAAAAATCGAAAATATACTTGCAAGCCATGGAACAATTAAAGCTTCATATTGATCAATCCAACCTAGGTTTACCAACGTAACAAAATTTGGTGTCAATAGTACTTCTCCTGGAACCATCATGGTTCCTAGTAGTATGGCAAAAATGATATTTTTCCCATAAAATTGAACTCTCGAAAAAGCATAGGCTGCCAAAATGGTCGTTATTAATTCACCTAGCGTACTTGCAATCAATACAAAAAAACTATTAAAGGCATAGCGCGCAAATGGGGCAACCTCAAAAGCTTTCGAATAATTCTCCCACTGAAAATCTCCAGGAATCCATTGTGGAGGCATAATCATAACTTCATTAGAGGCCTTTAATGAAGTACTAATCATCCAGACGAATGGAAGGAGCATTAATAAAGCACCTAGCGTTAGTAACAGATAAATAAATCCTTTAGACATCGCTTCTTTCTTTACCATTTCTTCGCATCCTCCCTATTAATAATTTACCTTTTTCTTCCCAACATATAGCTGGATGAAGGTAAAGATAAAGATTACCAAAAACAACATATACGCGGCAGCAGAAGCAACGCCAAAGTCCCAACCCCCATAAAATCTATTGAAGATGTAATACACAATGGTTTGAGCACTACCAGCAGGACCTGGCTGCCCGCCAAACAGTGCAAACACTTCATCAAACACCTTGAATGCATTGATAATCGAGATAATAGAAATAAAAAAGGTCGTCGGAGAGATTAGTGGTACTGTAATATTTTTAAATCTCTCCCATTTAGAAGCACCATCTATCTGTGCTGCTAAATAATACTGCTTGTTCACATTTTGCAGTCCTGCTAGAAAAATAATAATGTTATAGCCGAGCCCCTTCCAAATTGCAAGAATAATTAATGAAGGCATTGCCCACTGCGGATCTGTTAGCCATTCAATCGCGTCAATTCCAATAAAGCTTAAGAAATAATTCAAAACGCCGTATTCTGTATGAAAAATCCATCGCCAAACAATAGATACTGCAACAACGGAGGTAACAAACGGAACAAAATAAATGGTTCGGAACAATCCTCTGAGACGGATGTTCTGGTTTAGCATCACAGCAATACCTAATGATAATAGAATGGAAATCGGTACTACCCCTATCACATATATCAACGTGTTATACATAGAGCGCCAAAATTCATCATCTTGAAGGATATACTGATAATTGTCGAACCCACGAGCATATACCTCGTCTTTAAAATAGTCGTAATCCGTATAAAAGCTCATGATAAAAGACTTTATAATCGGATATAAGTTAAATACGATAAGCACCGCCAATGCTGGAAGCAGATAGAAAAATGCTTTTATTGTTTTTCTTATAGTAGAACTTTCATTCAAACTACTTCCTCCTCACTATGCTGATGGCTGGTTTTAAGCGATTTTCCTGTTAATAGATTCTCTCCATCTGTTTCTCTAAAAATATGAAAGCGATTTGGATGTAATCCGAATTTAACCCGCTGTCCTTGTGTAATGGAGGCATCCAGCGGAACGATTGCTCTTACCTTTCGTTCACCTATAAGGAAACTTACCAAGTTATCCCTACCAATTCGTTCGACTATAAGCACCTTTCCTCCAATACCCTGCTTGTTTTCATCGACTTCTATATATAAATCCTCAGGTCGAATACCAACGAGCAATAATTCATTCCACTTAACTTCCTTTGAAACTGGGTATGGAAGTTGAATAACTTCTCCCGTTTCCGTGAGCTGAACGGTATACCTATCTCCACTGAGAGTTGCTGATAAAAGATTAATAGGTGGATTCCCGAGAAATTGTGCGACAAATTCGTTTTTAGGATGATCATAAATATCTTGTGGCCCACTAAACTGTTGAAATCTGCCATTCTTCATCAAGAGAATTTTATCTGAAATGCTTAACGCCTCTTCCTGATCATGTGTCACAAAAATGGTCGTAATACCTGTGGCTTGTTGAATACGTTTAATCTCTTCACGCATTTCCAACCTTAGTCGAGCATCTAAATTAGATAATGGCTCGTCCAACAAGAGTAACTTCGGTTTTTTTACAAGTGCACGAGCGATGGCAACGCGCTGCTGCTGACCTCCTGACAATTGGCCAGGCTTTCGATCTAATAAGTGATCTATATGTACGAGCGACGCCATATCACGAGCTTTTTCCATAGCAATCTTCTTTGGCACCTTTTCCATTTTTAGAGGAAACATAATATTTTTAAGCACCGTCATATGTGGGTATAGTGCATAATTTTGAAAAACCATACCAATTTCTCTTTTTTCTGGTGGGATGTTATTGACGAGCTGATCACCAAAAAATAATTGGCCAGAAGTAGGCTGGTATAATCCAGCCAACATGAACAAGGTAGTACTTTTTCCACATCCACTTGGTCCTAGCAAAGAAACTAGGCTACCTTCCTCCATCGTTACATTAAGCTTGTCTACAGCAATTACATCATCAAATTTCATGGAAATATTCTTTAAGATTATTTTCATATGGAGCCCTCCTAAATTAGCCATAACTTATTATCTGAATATTACATATAATTTAAAAATAAAAACCTTAGGTAGTAAATTTATTTCAAATAAGTTATATTTAAATGTTAAGGTGTTTTATTACAATCACATTATCTACGAGCTATACATAAAAAACAAGACGTATCGCTGTTAATTTACACTAAATTTACAATATTTTAAATTTTTAATATTTAATCCCGGCATGTTTCGTATATACAATTTCACACATCAAAAAAACAGCTATCTTCACAGAAGAAGGTTTAGCTGGTTTTTATTTTTAAAGATATCTTTGCTAAATTCTATTTAAGATTACCGAATTATAGGAGACCGAATTGATGAAAAGAGCGTTTGGTATACACATTTTCAGGAGTTTAAAACACCCCATTCTCATTAGGGGAATCCTCTGGAATGGGTTGACCCACATCCCACAATTCAACAATCTTGTCATCCTGGAAACGGAAAATATGAACAACAACACCTCCAAGGTCATCCTTGTTTTGTTTGACAAGTGAATGAACCGCAACGAATTCGCTATCTCCAATAATACGTTTGGCCTCAAATAGCTTGTCAGGATTCTCTGCTGCATTTTCCTCCATTGCTAACATAAGTGAATTAGCATCACCACGAAAATAAGGGGGGTGATGGCAAAAGCCTGGACCGACGTGACTACTATACGCTTTCCTGACTTTCCCTGATGCTACGAGTCGTAAAAACGAAACTGCTTTCTCTTTCATCGAAAGCGTACCTTTACTTTCCTGTTTTTCATCCATTTTCACCATCCTATCGTATGTGTAAGACGACATATTTTAAAAATCCCGAACCTTCAATCAGTAGGGGTTTTGTTTATTACCCTCTGATTGTTAGTACCACAAGGGTATGACCTAGAGGTCTTTGCTTTGAACCAATCAGACATTTACTGTCAGGCGATCTCCCATTTCATTAGTAATTGAAAGTGGGGGTCTTACTGCCAGTAATAGATGGGATAAAAATACCTCTTTAGATATTGGTTTATCTAAAGAGGTAAAGTAAAACGAATCTAGTTTTTTTTATAAGTTAAGAAAGTATAAAATCAGTGCAATGACTGCGTTAAGCCAAGTAGTTATTTTGAAATGTTTGATGTATATTGGCAATGCTCCGACTAATCACTTCGCTTTCGGCGGGCACGGCCTCAACTAACTTTGCAAAGAAGAACACGTTGCAAAGTGGATTTTCGGCTCGCGCTAATCCCACAGGAGTCTACGTAATTAGTCTCCGCTATGAGAAAGTGCAACAATTCTTGTCATAAGTAATAGGTTGACTTTTTTTACAATGGGTAAAGTGAAAATCGTTATCCGTGAGTATAAAAAGCAGTTGTGTTACTTCATGCTAGCGTTGTAGAGCCTGATAATAGCGAAGGCCGGCCACTTCAACTCCTGTGGGAAATGTTTGACCTGAAGATCCACTTTTTTGAGCGGGTTTTGCTAAAAAAGTTAGCTGAAGGACAAACCCCACGGAAAGGGAAGTGGGTAGCCGGAGTGGTGGTCAAGCAAGCAGTAGCTATTATTCCATAATAGCTACTAGAGAAAGCGTAAATCTGAGCATGTAGTGATAAGGACTGAGCGAATTTTGCTCCGTTTTTCTTATTGGCTATCCTATAAATAAGGAGTGTTACTAGTTCCTATTGCATCGTAATATCGTATTTAAATTTATCACTCCGGTAGAGTATTTTCGTATACTCGAGGACATCCCCTGTCTCTACATCCAAGCAGTCACTTTCCACGATAATAAGTGGTACCATACTGCTACAAGATAATAATTGCTGCTCAGAAAAAGTAGGGAACGTAATACTAAGCAATGTTTGATTACTCGTAAATTGTGTATAGCCTAATTCTCGATAATAAGAAAACATCGACTTAATCTTAGGGCCATCTTCAGCAATTTGCGGGAACTTCAACTCGTTTACAAAGGATTGGTGAATGGCAATTGGTTCATCATCAATCAATCGAAGTCTACCTATTTGATAAACGGTATCTCGGTTGGTTGCCTTTAGTATCTTGAATATTTTCTCTTCATAATCGATTTTCTTACAAAACGCATTCTTTGTTGTTAGATTGTAGCCAGCTTGCCTCATTTTATCTGTAAAGCTTACCTTCCCCGTTAAATGTAGCTGAATGGGAATAGGTGCCTCCTTTAAAAAACGTCCTTTCCCATGCACAGAGTATATATAACCACGTTCTTCTAGTACCATAAGAGCTTTTCTGGCAGTAATTCGTGGTACACGATAGGCAGTTGCTAGCTGGTTTTCTGAGGGGAGCTTTTCTCCTGGCTCCATTGCTTTTTTAATCATTTTCTCCATCAAATCATCGATAATACGTGCTTCCTTATCCACTGTGATCCAAAACTCCTTTTCAGCATTAAGCTGTTATAGGTTCTCTAGAAACACACGGATGACATCTACACCACCGATAAAAGTCCCGAGTGAGCTTCCTAAATTAGCAAGAACCACAATCAATAATACTCTTGTCACTTTATTCCTCCAAAAGCCCTTAACGGTGAATACATCCTCCGAAAGTGTTTCAAAATCCCGCACATGTGGCCTGCGAATATAGGCCTGAACAAAGCCGGCAAACCAACCAGCTGCTAACAATGGATTTAATGAAGTAAGAGGAGCGACCAAAAATGCAGTAAGAATTGTTAACGGGTGACCAAATGCTATTAAAGCTCCAATTGCGGACAAGCTTCCATTCCAAATCACCCAGCTCAGCGTTTGTTCCCACCCAGCTGCTGGATTCGCAAAAAACGTATAAGCAATGATAGCGAGAATAAGCACAGGGATAGACCAACCAATAATCTTGGGAATCTTCGACTTTGGTGGAATTTCTGCTAGTTTTTGCAAATTGTGCTCCCGCTTAATCTCTTCTTTAATTCCTGGGACATGAGCTGCGCCGAGTACAGCAACGACCTTATTACCCGGGGCATCTTTAATTTTTTGCGCTAAATATTGATCCCTTTCATCGATTAACGGCTCTTTTAACTTAGGAAATGTATCGGTAAACTCCTGCAAAATGGTATTTATAGTATCTTGTGTCTTCATTTTTTCTAACTCTTCTTCGGAAATACTCTCCCTACTGAAGATACTAGCTATCACTTGCGTTAATAATATTGCTTTTCCCTTTAATCCAATATTATGCCATATTCGCGAAAAGGTAATCTGGATATTTCGATCTGCTAACACAAGTTTTGCATCATTCTCCT
Source organism: Virgibacillus salarius (assembly GCF_039521925.1). Lineage (NCBI taxonomy): Bacteria > Bacillati > Bacillota > Bacilli > Caryophanales > Bacillaceae > Virgibacillus > Virgibacillus salarius. The sequence goes on from NZ_BAAACY010000152.1 coordinate 46,170, forward strand.
CTGCAGACTTAATGCCTTGAATCATTTCTTGACCTGGATTAATACCAAACTGTTTCGCCATTCGTTTTTGAAAAGAAGATATCGCAAGATTCATTAATAATAAGGTTGCCTTCTTTTCTTTAATTACCTTAAATATATCCATTTCCCGCCAGCTATTACCATCTTGAACCGATTGGAAGCGCTGCTCATCTAATTCTACACAGACAGCATCTGGTTTTTCTGCTTCAATCACATTCTTTACCTGTTCAGCACTATGCTTAGAAACATGGGCAGTTCCAATTAAGATATATTCTTTATTTCCTATATGTATCCGCGTTATATTCTCTTCCGTCATGAATTACCTTCCTTTTTACTAGACAATTAAGTAAAGCTTTGTACTGTAATTATACTTTAAATACAAATAATTTTATATTATAAAATAAAACTTCTCTGAAAAAAGGGTTCTGCTTTAGAGATCGCTGATGTTCACATATCCAATAAAGTGAAACTTCAATCAGTGGGGGTATTGTTATTCCCCACTGATTGTTAGTACCACAAGGGGATGATTAAAGGCCTTTGAACCAATCGAACAATTACTGACAGATATATGTGGGACTAAAAAAACGGAGCAAAATTCGCTCAGTCCTTATCACTACATGCTCAGATTTACGCTTCCTCTAGTAGCTATTATGGAATAATAACTACTGCTTGACCACCACTCCGGCT
>NZ_BAAACY010000153.1:0-4377 GCF_039521925.1 Virgibacillus salarius
GGAGTGGTGGTCAAGCAAGCAGTAGCTATTATTCCATAATAGCTACTATAGGAAGCGTAGATCTGAGCATTTAGTGATAAGGACTGAGCGAATTTTGCTCAGTTTTTCTTATGTTCTTTTTTTGTCCCACATATAACTGGCAGTAAGCCCGCCACTCCAAGAAGAAAAATAATTGGCTAAACCTAAGTAGGCTAACTTACCCGCCACTCCGTATAAAGTTTTTCTGAGGAAGCACAAAAAGTGGTGCCTCTAGCTTCGTATTGCCAAAAATAGTATCTTTTACGGAATGATGAACTGGGACTTGATATTTTCGTTCATATCAGTGAAACCGATATGGATAATGTGGGGTGGACTGCCAGTAAATGTCCGATTGATTAATTTTGGATTTAATTTTCTTCCTACAACGTTGTTTAATTTGATAGAATATAACAGGAGAGGTGAGCGCATGAGGAATCTACCCTTATACGGTAAAGTAAATATCATCATTGCTGCTGTATTCATGATTACAGGAATTTTATTATTCATCCAACGATTAGGTGCAGTTTTCGAGTGGCGGGATCAGTATCTGTCTCTTTCTTTTATTTTTTTAGGTAGCGCTTTATTTTTAAGTACCATTCGCTTAAAGAAAAAGAAGAATAATTAGAAGGATTTAAGCACTTTCTGTCGAATTCTTATTATTCACGGAGGTGTTTTTATGCTGCAAGCAATAGCGCAAACTGGAGAAATCGTGCTACTTTCTATTAAAACAAGGCATGAAATTGAACAATTGCGAAAACAGACCTTTTATTGTCCAATATGTAAGCAGCAAGTAATCATGAAAGCAGGTGCAGAGGTAATCCCACATTTCGCTCATTATTCATCAAGCCACTGCCGAATTCGTGAAGATGGTGAAGGGGCGTATCATGAGTCCGGGAAATTAATACTGTATCAATGGTTAAAAGCCCAAAAGCTAAACGTAACATTGGAGCCATTCCTCAATGAAATTCAACAGCGACCTGATATTTTATTAACGGTTAACACGAAAAAGATAGCTTTGGAATATCAGTGTGCTACAATTCCAATATCTATTATTACGGCCAGAAATAAGGGTTATCAGGCTGCAGGAATTACTCCCATATGGATACTTGGTGCTAAGCATTTTAAGCGTGAAACAGCCAGTAAATTTCGTTTATCTCCATTTACCAGCTCCTTTATACATCAATTTCCCACAAGCCAATCTTTGAAAGTTTTTTTCTTCTGTCCTATTACACGTTACTTTATTACCGCCCAAAACATTTATTTTACTACCAGTTTTAAAGCATTAGGTAAGTTTGTAATTACAAAGCTCAAGCATCTCATTTTTACGGATATATTTAAAGAAATTTCCTTCCCTAAACAAGAACTGTATCCATTATGGTTAAAGGAAAAGATGCTTTTTCGGACCAAATCACGAGTTCGAACAACCAAGCAAGAATTTTTATGGTTGAAATGGCTATATATAAAACAACACCATGTGGAAACATTGCCGTCCCTCATTTATTTACCGATATCATCGCAGATTCGTATGAACAAGCCTCTATGGCTCTGGCAAAGTAAAATTATCTTAGATCATATAGCTCCTCTATCAGTTGGTACAAAAATGGATGTTAGATTTATTGGTCGTTTATTGAACAAGCAAACTAGGTCAATAAGTCAAACCCCACTATTATTAAAGACGAAAAATCCTCTTATAGAATATATGTCTCTACTTGAACAACTGAAAATTGTAAAGCAGAATGCTCCCTTTATTTATACAAAACGCATACCAGTTTTCGTTCCTTCAACTTTAGAGCGAGCACTAGAAGAAGATCAGCTAATCATTAATCAATTACAGAAGCAAAATAAAAGCATGATTCATAAATAATACGATATACTAAATAGCAAGTATGCATTTTAAAAGAAGACTTTAAAATGCTTAACAAACAAGATAATGAGTTTTGTTTATTGGCTAAAAAGGAATTAGCAAACACATCACGAAAGAATAACTATAGGACGAATAGGGAGGAATAGAATTGGCTAAATCAACTAAGGAATTACCTAAACGAGAAGAATTACCTGAAGAGTCAACGTGGAAATTAGAAGATATCTTCGAAACGAATGATGCGTGGGAGCAGGAATGGAAAAGTCTGCAGCAAGCCATTCCACAAATTGAAGCATACCAAGGAAAATTAGCAGAATCACCTGCAAAACTTCTAGAATTATTGCAGCTACAGGATAAGCTATCAGAACGACTAGGTAAGCTATATACATATGCGCATATGCGATATGATCAAGATACAACAAATGGCATGTATCAGCGGTTAAATGCTCAGGCCGAGAGTATATTGACTTCAGCTTCTAGTTCAATGAGTTTTATAGTTCCCGAAATTTTAGCAATCGATGAGGAGAAGCTAAATCGTTTTTTAAAGGAAGAACAAGGTTTAAAGGCCTATAAAAAGACGTTGGATGAAATTACCCGTCAACGGCCACATATTTTAAGCGAGCGAGAAGAGGCAATACTTGCTGAATCATCAGAACCGATGTCAGCTGCTTCGCAAACATTCGGTATGCTGAATAATGCAGATTTAACATTTCCATCGATAAAAAATGAAAATGGAGAGGAAGTAGATCTAACACATGGACGATATATCCGTTTTTTGGAGTCCAAGGATCGTTCTGTCCGCAAAGCAGCCTTTGAAGCAATGTATGATACGTACGGGAAATTTCAAAACACGTTCGCTTCTACATTAAGCGGGAATATTAAGAAGGATAACTTCTTTGCAAAGGTTAGAAATTATAATTCTGCAAGACAAGCAGCATTGGATGATAATCATATTCCGGAAAAGGTCTATGATAATTTGATAGAAGCAGTTGATGAAAAGCTCCCATTACTTCATCGATATACCGAATTACGTAAAAAAGTGTTAAAGCTGGATGAGTTGCATATGTATGATCTCTATACGCCGCTTGTTCAGGATGTAGATATGGAGATTCCTTTTGAAAGAGCCAAGCAATACGTCTTAGAGGGGCTTTCTCCATTAGGTGATGACTATCTAAGTATCATAAAAGAAGGTTATGAGAATCGATGGATTGATGTAGAAGAGAATAAAGGAAAACGTAGTGGCGCATATTCTTCTGGTGCATACGGTACTAACCCATATATACTGTTAAATTGGCAAAACAATGTTAATGATATGTTCACATTAGCTCATGAGCTTGGACATTCCGTGCATAGTTATTATACAAGAAAAAATCAGCCTTTCCGTTATGGAAATTATTCTATTTTTGTAGCAGAAGTAGCATCTACCTGTAACGAGGCATTGTTAAATGACTATCTATTGAATAACTTAGAGGATGAGAAGCAAAAGCTATATTTGCTTAACCATTTCCTAGAAGGATTTAGAGGTACTGTCTTCCGTCAAACAATGTTCGCGGAATTTGAGCATATTATTCACGTGAAACAGCAAGAAGGTGAAGCGCTAACTGCAGAAAAATTAACAGAGGTATACTACAATCTAAATAAAAAATACTTTGGCGATGGGGTAATTTCCGATAAAGAAATCGGGATGGAATGGGCACGAATTCCTCATTTTTATTACAACTACTATGTATACCAATATGCTACAGGATACTCTGCAGCTACCGCATTAGCAAGTCAGATCCTAGATGGTAAGGGAGATGCAGTAAAACGCTATATCAATTTCTTGAAAGCAGGTAGTAGTGATTATCCAATTGAAGTATTGAAGCAAGCAGGAGTAGATATGAACGATAAACAGCCTATTTTAGATGCTCTAGATGTATTTGAGGAGAAACTAAATGAAATGGAGCAGCTGCTAAGCTAATGAAATAGTGGGTTGACTAACAGAGTCTCCCTACACTGCCGAGAAATTTTTCTCGGCAGTTATTTTATTGTCAAGGAAATGATAAAATTAGCCCGTGTGGATAAATAGGGGTGTGTTGAGCCGCGTCCAGTTCCAGCGCCCAGAAACGAAGCGACTTCACGAATCGCCTATGCTAAGTCATCATTGGCTCGTAAGCACCCCGTGATTCCTTTATCTCTGTTGATTCGCTCCAGTCGCTATGTTTCTAATCGGACGCTTGCGTTTTGTTCATAAGTTAAGAAAGTATAAAATCAGTGCAATGACTGCGTTAAGCGAAGTAGTTATTTTGAAATGTTTGATGTATATTGGCAATGCTCCGACTAATTACTTCGCTTTCCGTGGGCACGGCCTCAACTAACTTTGCAAAGAAGAACACGTTGCAAAGTGGATTTTCGGTTCGCGCTAATCCCGCAGGAGTCTACGTAATTCGTCTCCGCTATGAGAAGGTGCAACAATTCTTGTCATAAGTAATAGGTTGACTTTTTTTTACAATGGGTAA
>NZ_BAAACY010000154.1:0-18233 GCF_039521925.1 Virgibacillus salarius
AGCTACTAGAGGAAGCGTAAATCTGAGCATGTAGTGATAAGGACTGAGCGAATTTTGCTCCGTTTTTCTTATGCGGTGAAGCAGAATGTCGAACGATTAAAAACCATTCTAATAAGTAATCTGTCCTCTTTACCTATATGCACAGACAGAGCAAATGGGCATATGGTACATAGAGGTGGTTAATATGGATAATACAGTACATCAATATTTAAATGATCTTATGGATTGGGGAAATGACATAAGTCGGGGGTTAGATGAATCTCTATCGCAAGACAAAAATGAACAAATATTGGAACGCTTAAGAAGTTGGCAATCTACCATTCTTCACTTAAAGGAATCGGAACAATTCATCAGTCAACATGACTTAACAGCAATAAATGCAGAAGGAGAGCGAATTTTGTTTGATATCAAACATTCGAAACAAATAAACAATAGAAATAAGGGAATTCCATATGGACAACGGAAACTTCCGGCTCTGCCATATGCATACAATGCGCTCGAACCTTACATTAGTGAAGAAATAATGCGATTACATCATGACAAGCATCATCAAGGTTATGTCGATGGATTAAATAAAGCGGAGAAAGAACTATATATTAAAAAGCCAGATGCTAAATTTATGAAATATTGGCTTAGGGAACAAGCTTTTCATGGATCAGGACACCAACTGCATACCATTTTTTGGTTCAATATGACTCCCAATTCAACAAAGCAGCCAGAAGGTGAATTATCGCAAAAATTAAACAACGATTTTGGCACATGGGAGCAATTTAAAGCGTTGTTTACCAAAACTGCAACCTCCGTTGAAGGAGATGGTTGGGCTCTTCTATATTGGAACCCGAGGAACGGAAAGCTAGGGGTTCAGTCCTTTGAAAAACATCAATTCTTTCAAATTGCTGATATCATCCCCTTATTAGTATTAGATATGTGGGAACATGCTTATTACTTGCAATATAAAACCGACAAAAAAGCATATATCGAGAATTGGTGGAATGTTGTCAATTGGAATAATGTAAATAATAGGTATAAAAAAGCCAAAAGTCTAATGTGGAACTTATTCTAATTGATGTGCAGTATCTATAAATTACAAAAGTAGGTTATAAACTGCTGTTCCTTTAATGAACAATTGGCATAGGTATATTGTTAATGCATTTGAGGGCGTTCTTAGCTGTGCGAGGAAGTTGAAGCCATGCCCGCGGAAAGTGAAGTATTTTGGATGGAGTGATGATAGAACTTCTTTGAAGTAAACAGATTAAAAAATAAAGTACTTTTGTCCATGCCTCAACGTGTTAGGCTTTTTTTGAACTGTTAAAGGATCTCCATTACTAAAGGTTCGATATGAAATGCTTCCATTAGCTTTCATGCATACAGACGTCTCATTTGCTTTTATATATATATCTAATTCTTCACTCATGCCCACGCTCTATAAATTCACATCGCATATTCAATAAAGAGAAACTTCCATCCAGCTTTTACTAAAACAAATACGTACAAAGGCTTAAATCGCCACGTCCTGTGGCAACGCCTTTGTGACCTACTTCCATGTAGGCCCGAACCAATCGGACATTTACTGGCAGTGGACTCCACACTTTCCCATATTGCTTTTCCTTTATTACTTGAAGTAGGGGTCTTACTGCCAGTTATATGAGGGATAAATCCTAAAAACCAGTAAAGAACAATAATGTAAGTCAATCATAATAGAATATCTAACGCGAAACTGTTTCTTTTAATCATATCTCAATTGTACATGCATAAACTGTATAGACAACACCACCGTAGGAGGAAACCTGCTTATGCGCATTGTAACAGTTGGTATAATAGTACTTATTATCTTGCTATTTTTCCCTTCCATTGGACAAGCAAAGCCGGAAATATCTGGTCAAAATGCGATATTAATGGAGCAATCTACTGGTAGAGTATTATTTGAAAAGAATGCTCATGATCCAGAATCGATTGCGAGTATTACGAAAATTATGACCGCGATTATTGCAATTGAATCAGGGAAAATGCAAGAGAAGGCAAAGACAAGCCGAAAAGCAATATACACGGAGGGCTCCTCGATTTATTTAGAGCAGGGAGAAAAAATGACAATTAACGATCTGGTTTATGGGCTTATGCTTCGATCAGGGAATGATGCAGCTGTTGCTATAAGTGAGCATATTGGCGGGAGTGAAGAGGGGTTTGTTTATCTCATGAACGAAAAAGCGAAATGGCTTGGGATGAATCATACACACTTCGATAACCCTCATGGTCTTGATTCGGATAGCCATTATTCTTCTGCATACGATATGGCAATCTTAATGAGCTACGCAATGAAAAATAAAACGTTTAGAAAAATTACAGGTGCCCAATCGTATTTGTCAGAAAATCGAACATACAGCTGGCAAAATAAAAATAAATTATTAACGCAATATTATGATTATTGCACTGGTGGAAAAACAGGCTATACCAAAAAAACGGGAAGAACACTCGTATCTTCCGCTGAAAAGGATGGAATGAGCCTTATAGCTGTAACATTAGATGCTCCAGATGATTGGCGTGATCATATCCAGATGTTTGAATGGGGGTTTACGAATTATGATATGGAAAAAATTGCAGAGGAGAAATCTATATCCTTTAAGTTAAATGAAAGCTCCAAAGTAATGTCCGGCTATATGCAGGATGATATTGCGTACCCCCTAACCGATAAAGAAAAAGCGAAAGTAACAAATCAATTGTATATAGTAAAGGATGCATCGGAAATAACCAGTGAACGAATCGGTAAAAATGTATTCTACTTAGATGGCAAAGAAATTGCCGAAACGGATGTATTACGAAATGAACAAAAATTAGAACAGCGGAAAACTATTTTTGAGTCATTTATATCGTTGCTTCAACAAGTAGTTGGTGTTGGTGTCAAATGGTAAATGTGATTTGGGCTGCTATGGCACTAGTTGGAATTTTCTACGCCATGCTAAATGGAACAATGGACAAGGTTAACGAGGCAATTTTCGAAAGTGCAAATGAAGCCGTAACATTGTCCATTGGGCTAATAAGTGTGCTTGTATTTTGGTTAGGTATTATGAAAATTGCTGAAGAAGCAGGTATTCTAAGTATCCTTGCAAGGCTCTTTCGTCCAATAGTCGTCCGGTTATTTCCGGATATCCCCAAAGATCATCCAGCTATTGGTTATATACTTTCTAATTTTACTGCCAATATATTTGGTTTAGGAAATGCAGCTACTCCTATGGGAATAAAAGCAATGGAGCAAATGAAACAATTAAGTGGAGATGATACTGCTTCACGATCGATGATTACATTTCTGGCCTTAAATACATCTAGCCTCACGTTAATACCAACTACGGTAATTGCTATTCGAATGCAGTACAATTCCGTTTCTCCTACAGAAATTGTAGGGGCAACGATATTAGCTACATTGGTTTCTTCTTTAAGTGCCATAGTAATTGATCGTATTTTTCATTATAAGAGCAAGTGGAGGACATAAGTGATGGAATTAATAACGACAGTGAGCGCCTGGTTAATCCCTTGTTTTATCGCAATTGTTTTGGTTACAGCTACGTTTAAGAAAGTTCCCTCATATGAATTATTTGTTGAAGGAGGAAAGGAAGGAGTCAAAATGGCATTTTCCTTACTTCCTTTTTTAGTTGGTATGATTGTGTCAATATCCATACTTCGTAGCTCTGGTGCACTAGAAGCTTTTATTCAGTTGATATCCCCCTTGTTAACGATGGTTGGGATACCACCCGATATCATTCCCCTAGCTTTAGTAAGACCTATATCAGGTACTGCTGCACTGGGAATGACAACAGAATTAATTGATACACACGGCCCCGATTCATTTATTGGTAGGTTAGCATCAACGATGCAGGGCAGTACGGATACAACACTATATATTTTAACAATATATTTTGGTGCTATTGGAATTAAAAAGATGCGATATGCGTTGAAAGTTGGACTATTAGCTGATTTAATTGGTATAATAGCATCAATCGTTATTGTATCCATATTATTTGGATAAGACTTAAGAGTGGCGTTAACTTCTTGTTAACGCTATTATAATGGTTGAAAATATATAGGTAATGGTGATAAAATGTCAAATTCCAAAGAACGTTTACAAAAAGTAATTGCACAAAGCGGTATAACCTCAAGGCGTAAAGCTGAACAGTTAATACAAGAAGGAAAAGTTAAGGTGAATCAAAAAGTAGTGACGAAGCTTGGAACAAAAGTGACTGCAAATGATGAAATAGAGGTAGATGGTATGCCGTTGGAAAAAGAAGCTCCAGTTTATTTTATGTTATACAAGCCAAGAGGAGTAATATCCAGCTTACAAGATGATAAAGGAAGAAAAGTGGTAACCGATTTACTTGGTGAAGTAGACGAGCGTGTTTTTCCAATTGGAAGATTAGATTATGATACATCTGGAATACTGATACTAACGAATGATGGTGAATTTGCTAATCTTCTAATGCACCCACGTTATGAGGTTGACAAAGTATATATAGCAAAAGTCAAAGGTACTCCAGAGAAATCGGAATTAGCTCAATTAAGAAAAGGAGTACGCTCAGATGGTGATCTATTGAAGGCAATCCAGTATCGCGTACTATCTACCGACAGGAAAAATAATCATATGATTTTGCAACTAACCTTACGTGAAGGCAAAAATAGACATGTACGCAGAATGATGGATGGGTTAGGATACCCTGTATTAAAGCTAAAGAGGGAAAATTATGGGCTTTTAACCTTGGATGGATTAAAACCAGGGGAATATCGCCCATTAACCCCTAAGGAAGTAAAGCAAATGCGTAATTTGGCAACAAAAAATGTTGAAGAATAGTCAAAAAATAATAGCAAGCAAAATGATATAATGACTCTGGGAGTTGATTCGTTTGAGTCTTGAAGAAATGAAAAAAAAGAAGAAGAGCAAAAAGCGAAACCGCTTAATTTTTAGGTCTGTTATTTTAGCAATATTAGTAGCTGCTGTTGTTTTTGCTGTGATATCAAATCTAAAAGAGGATAAGATTATCTATAAAGTAGGGGACGATGCACCTGATTTCCAGTTGCAGCAAATTAATAAAAACAACGAGACTGAAACGATTCGGTTAAGTGACCTAGAAGGAAAAGGTGTAATGCTTAATTTTTGGGGTACGTGGTGTGAACCTTGTAAAGCCGAAATGCCCTATATGCAGAAATTGTACCCTAAATACAAAGAGAAGGGAGTAGAGATTGTAGCAGTCAGTCTAGATTCGACAAAATTGGTTGTCGATCGATTTATAGAAGAGTATGATTTAACTTTCCCTATTCCTTTTGATAAAAGTGGACAAGTAAGGGACTTGTATAAAGTAGGTCCGATTCCTAGTACTGTATTCATTAATCCAGAAGGAAAGATTGAAGAAGTAGTGAACGGTGCTTTAACATTAGATCGATTAGAAGGATACCTTCAGGAAATAGAGCCGAAATAGCAACAGAGTCTATAATTATGGAGAGATTTAAATGAAAAAAATTAAATGTGAATGCGGTCATGTAAATCCAGAAGGTACTGTGCTTTGCGAGGCATGTGGTAAACCAATAGAAGGAAACCAACACATAGACGGCAATGATAAGAAAAAATTACTTAACATGCGTTATGATGGTACCGCGCGCAGATCACAAACATACAATAAATCGATAGTGGATAAGATATGGAGCTTTTTCTCTTCGGTGAAGGTAGGGGTTTGGCTAATTGTTATTGCTTTAGTAGCATCGGCGATTGGCTCCATATTTCCGCAAGAAATGTACATACCTCAAAATGCAGTTTCACGTGATCCCGCTATTTTTTATGAAGAGCGCTATGGCATTTTTGGATTAATATTCTATCAACTTGGTTTTCATAATCTATACAGCTCATGGTGGTATATGATTTTAATCGCTTTGATTGGTGTATCACTCGTAATCTGTAGTCTCGATCGGTTCGTGCCATTGTTTAAAGCACTTCGAAAACAACGGGCGAAACGGCATGAGACTTTTCTAAGCAGGCAACGGCTATTTAGTGAAACAGAAACTGTATCTTCTGAAGACTGGGCTGCCCTTAAAGAAGGCTTAAAGAAACAACGCTATAAAATGACAGAAGAAGATGGACATCTTCTCGCGGAAAAGGGGAGATTTTCGAGATGGGGTCCGTATGTTAATCATATCGGTTTAATCATTATTCTACTTGCAGCCTTGCTACGAACAACTCCGCTTTTTTATATGGATGAATATGTATGGATACGTGAGGGCGAACAGCTCGTGCTGCCAGGGACAGATCAGGAATATTATATAAAGAATAAAGATTTTATCATTGATAATCATGATCCGAATGATACACGTTTTAAAGAGGCAATCTCCAAAGAGGGGGGAGAAGTACCTAGTAATTACCAAACTGACGTCATTATTTATAAGGCAAAGCAACCAGAAGTAACTGGGGCAGAACCTGAATTAGAAAAAATTATCGAGGACGACATTCGCATGAATAAGCCTGTTAAATTTGATGGTTATGCTGTTTATCAACAAGGCTATCAATTAAACGAATTTACTAGTATGTCGTTTAAGGTGCATAAAACAGATGATCCTGATGAAAAGGCTCTGGGCTCGTTTACTATTGATTTAACTTCCCCTAAGTCGGAATACAAGCTAGAAAATGGCTTTCGAGTAGAAATTAATAAATACTATCCAGATTATTATTTGGATGATGATGGTGTACCAGCCTCAGAAACGAATTATCCTAGAAATCCAGCGTTTGTTATGCTAGTACATCCTCCAAACGGGGAAGAGCCAGAAATTAGCTTCTTAGGGATTGGTAAAAATATTGATGCAACAGGTGAAAATGATTACAACGTAGGAATTACTGATTTTGAAATGCATGATGTGAGTGGGTTACGGATTAGACGTGATTACTCATTACCGTATTTCATGGTTGGGGCAGTAATTTTTATGATTGGAGTTATACAAGGAATGTATTGGCAACATCGGAGAATCTGGATTCGGCCTAAAGATGGTGGAATATTACTAGCTGCACATACGAACAAAAATTGGCATGGAGTAAAAAAAGATATAGAAAAGGTAATTGCAGGTACGAAAGTAAAAATGGTTTCAGATCAGCAAGAACTGGATGAATAGCTAATAAGCTATAAGGAGGGTTTATATGAGTAATAATTTCATTGAATTAAGCAGTACGCTGCTTTATACTGCTTTTTTCCTTTACTTAATAGCAACGGTGTTTTTCTCTTTTACAATTGGGAGTAAACGGAAATCAGATGGAAAGGCAGCAAAAATAGGAATTACTTTAGCAATAATTGGCTTTTTAGCACAGGTGTCATACTTTATCACAAGATGGATGGGGAGTGGACATGCTCCTGTTAGTAACTTATTCGAATTCATGACGTTCTTTGGTATGGCAATTGTGTTAGGGTTTATCATTATTTATTTTATTTACAAACTTCCTGTACTGGGGTTGTTTGCTCTACCAGTAGCACTAATTATCATCGCGTATGCGAGTATGTTCCCAACCGAGGTATCGCCTCTTATTCCATCACTGCAAAGTCATTGGTTATATATACATGTAACAACTGTGTCACTTGCACAGGGAATATTAACGATCAGCTTTGTTGCGGGATTAATTTATTTAATAAGACAAATTGATCAAACCAAACTTACAAGAAGATCATTTTCATTAGAAGTTATTCTTTATTCATTAATACTCTTTGTAGGATTTATACTAGCTTCGACCCTATTTAGTGTGATGAATTACAATGTTTCATTTGAACAACCTACTACTGGTAATAATGTTGTTGAAGTAGAATATCATATGCCGGCGATAGCTAGTCCGAATGATAGTACATTAATTACAAAAGATGTCATGAACCCATGGTTTGAGACACCGGAATGGATGCATGGAGCTGATGCAGGTAGAAAATTAAACACGCTTATTTGGTCATTCATCTTCGGTACAGGTCTCTATCTTTTATTATTTCTTGTTTTCAGAAAAAGGATTGGTGCGGTAATCCAACCGTTACTTAAAAATGCAAGACCAGATCTACTTGACGAGATATGTTATCGAGCGGTCGCAATTGGCTTCCCAGCTTTCACTTTAGGTGGACTAATCTTTGCGGCAATCTGGGCAGAAGAAGCTTGGGGTAGATTCTGGGGCTGGGATCCGAAAGAGGTTTGGGCTCTCATTACTTGGTTCTTCTATGCAGCGTTTTTACATCTACGATTATCAAGAGGATGGCATGGAGAAAAATCCGCTTGGTTAGCAGCGGTTGGGTTTGCAATCATTATGTTTAATTTAATTGTTGTAAACCTTGTACTTGCAGGGCTACACTCTTATGCATAACATGAAATGATAGCAAGGCATCATTATACTTCTAGTGATGCCTTGTTTTTTCTTATACTTTTTGAACATCTTCGTTTATACTCATAATAGAATAGGTAACGTTAAGGGGGATCAACTAGCATGGATATAGAAGCTAAAGTTTTGATAGTAGATGATGAAGAAAGAATTCGACGATTATTACGTATGTATATGGAGCGTGATGGTTTTACTGTGGAAGAAGCAGAAAATGGAACGGATGCATTAGAGCTCGCATTAAATAATGACTATGATGTTATTCTGTTGGATATCATGATGCCAGAAATGGATGGAATCGAAGTCTGCCAGGAGCTAAGGAAAGAAAAAGACACACCTGTTATTATGCTGACGGCAAAAGGGGAAGAAGCTAATCGTGTCCAAGGATTTGAAATAGGTGTTGATGATTATATTGTTAAACCGTTTAGTCCACGTGAAGTGGTATTACGTGTGAAAGCAATCCTTCGTAGGGTGACCAGTTCATCGTTTAATGAAACAGAATCTGCGACAAAAAATATTATGGTCTTCCCACATATTACGATTGATCATGATGCACATCGAGTAACTGCTGACGGAAAAGAAGTAAGTCTAACTCCAAAAGAATATGAGTTATTGTGTTTTTTAGCTAAATCTCCTGATAAAGTATTTAATCGTGAACATTTGCTAAAGGAAGTATGGCAATATGAATTCTTTGGAGATTTACGGACAGTTGATACCCATGTTAAACGATTAAGAGAGAAGCTGAATCATGTTTCTAAAGAGGCAGCAAAAATGATCGTGACAGTATGGGGTGTAGGCTATAAATTTGAGGTGGATGAATAATAATGTTTTGGCGAAGTGTTGTTGGTAAACTAGCAATAACCATCCTATTGCTAGTTTCTTTTGTATTGTTTATTTTGACTATTTTACTATTACAATTTTTTGAGGATTTTCATATTCAGGAAGCAGAGCAAGATATGCACCAAACAGCAACGAAGGTATCTGTACTTGTTCAATCCCAACAAAAGTCCAATGTTATGGAGACGACCGAACGTGTAAAAGACCCAGCAAGCAGAGTTGCTATCGTTTTTGAAGATGGGGAACTATGGGTGTCGAATAGTGAAGATAAAAATCTGTTAAAATTACAAAAAGAGTGGATTGAAAGCGAAGAAGACTTATCAGAAGTTTTAACCACGAATAGGCAAGTAAGAAAACAACTCTTTCTACCAGGGAATCAAATGGAAGCTATGATTGTTGGAATTCCTATAGAAAACCAAGAGGGTGCAGTTTTTGTATATCAATCGTTAGATGTAATTGATCAAACGAAAGCAGAGACGACAAAAAGAATATTTCTTGCAGCAGGAATTGCAATTGTTTTGACTACTATTTTTGCCTTTTTCTTATCGACGAGAATAACTTCCCCGTTAATCAAGATGCGTGAAGCAGCATTTGATTTAACTAGAGGAGAATTTAATACAAAGGTCCCAATACTAACACATGATGAAATTGGAGAACTAGCGTTAGCATTTAATCGTATGGGCAGACAATTGAAATTCCATTTAAATGCATTACGGCAAGAGAAAGAACAATTATCAAGTATCGTAAGTTCTATGGCAGATGGTGTTATTACACTAAACCGTAGTGGAGATATGATTGTAACAAATTCACCTGCAGAACGATTTATCGAAGATTGGTATTATGAAAATAATATGCAAAATCAGCAAGAAGAACGAAAGCTTCCTAGCGAATTAAATGAGATTTTACAAGAAGTTATAGAGGGTGAAAAGGAAGCGATTCACGAGCTTAGTTTACAAGGTAGAAATTGGGTAATGGTAATGACCCCATTATATGATCAATCCTATGTAAGAGGAGCGGTTGCCGTGATTCGTGACATGACAGAAGAAAGAAGAATGGATAAACTTAGGGAGGACTTTATTGCTAATGTCTCACATGAATTACGTACGCCGATTTCGATGCTTCAGGGGTATAGTGAAGCCATTGTAGATGATATAGCTGAATCAAAAGAAGAAAAGAATGAGCTCGCACAAATCATTCATGAAGAGTCTTTACGTATGGGAAGACTAGTCAATGAATTATTGGATCTTGCCCGAATGGAGGCAGGTCATATTCACTTAAATTTAGAAACCGTAGAAGTAGAAAAATATGTAGAGAGAATCCTAAAGAAATTTAATGGATTAGCTTTAGATAATCAAATTACTCTCTCGCTAGATAAGCAGCTAAGTGAAGCATATGTACAAATTGATCCAGACAGAATTGAACAAGTTTTTACAAATCTCATTGATAATGCAATTCGTCATACAAGTGAACAGGGATTTGTTAAAGTAAAAGTTTCTAATGATGAACATGGACTTCAGGTTGAGATTGAAGATAGTGGTAGCGGAATTCCTGAAGAAGATTTACCTTTTGTTTTTGAACGTTTTTATAAAGCCGATAAATCAAGAACGAGAGATAAGAAGAAAAAAGGTACTGGCTTAGGCTTAGCCATTGCAAAGAATATTATTGATGCACATAATGGAATCATTAATGTGAATAGTAAAATAAATCAAGGTACAGCCTTTAGTTTTAAAATACCGAAAAACAAGGAAAGTTAAATTTATGTTATGATATGTTTGCAAATATGGAAGGAATGGGGAGGATAACAATGAAGCAATGGATGTTTCGGTTGATAGCTGTGTTTATGGTTGTTGTATTATTAGCTGGATGTGGTACTGAAGATTCAACAGATCAAGCTACACAGAAAGAAGCAAATAATACAACAGAAAATCAAGGGAGTAACACAGAGCAGTCTGAAGAAACAGTCCTAATAACCATTACAAAAGATCATGGTGAGGAATATATTCACGAAAAGGAGGTACCCATTGAAGAAGGTGATATCTTAATGGATGTCATGGAGGAGAACTTCTACATTGAAACAGAACAGAATGGTACGTTCATTACTTCAATTGAAAGGGTAGCTGCTAAAGAAGGAGAAAAGAAGGGCTGGATTTATACAGTTAATGGAGAAATGGCAAAGGTAGGTGCTGCTGAGTATGAACTAAAGCCTGATGATAAGGTCGTTTTTGATTTCCAAGCTTGGGAATGATGTAATTGAACCCATATAAATTAACCTTATTAGCGATTTTAGCAGCACTAGCTATTGTTGGGAGATACGCCTTCGTTTTTATCCCAAATGTACAGCCCGTTACGTCCATTATAATTATTACTGGTTTGATCTTGGGGCCGGGTGCTGCTGTAATACTATCGTTACTTATAACATTTGTTTCTAATATGCTGTTGGGTATGGGGATTTGGGTGATATGGCAAACCGTTGCTTGGGGGATTATCGGTTTAATAAGTGGAATTATCGGAAATGTTTTCACCCGCATATCTTTTCCTTTTATTGTATTTTTTTCAATTTTTTGTGGGTATTTTTATGGTTTGATTATTTCATTAACAAACTATCAGATAAGTGGGGAGTTTTGGGCTTACTATTTTAGTGGTCTTTTATTTGATACAAACCACGCAATTGGTAATGCCGTGTTTATGATGTTTTTTTATCCTTTTATTAGCTATTTAGTAAAGAAATATGCAGCAGATACATTTGCTAAGAAAAATGCTGACCGTTGAGTCAGTATTTTTTTATAGACTCGTAAATTATAAAATTAGCCCAAGTGGATAAAGATGGGCGTGTTGAGCCGCGTCCAGCTCCAGCGCCCAGAAGCTAGGTGACTTCACGAATCACCCTAATCTAAGTCATCATCGACTCGCCAGCACACCGTGATTCCTTTATCTCCGTTGACTCGCTCCAGTCGCTACGTTTCTCATCTGGCGCCTGTGCTTTTGTTCTCTTTAAAATTATGTCGTGTATCCTTGCACATATGCTCCTGTCAATTTATAGTTATAGATAATTGAATGTAACCTTTTTATTGGTTTAAGCGACTATTGAAGGTGAACGGGGGATCTTAATGGAGATCGTTTTTGAGGAATTGTATGAAAAGTATCATAAAGATTTATATCAGTTTGTTTTTTATATGGTAAAGGATAGGTTGACAACTGAAGATCTCGTTCAGGAAGTATATATTAAAGTACTAAAATCACACCATCATTTTAAAGGTGATAGTAGTGTTAGAACTTGGTTATTTTCTATTGCGAGACATGTAACCATTGACTATTTTCGGTCGCAAAACAGAAAAAGAAAACGAATACTTACGTTTTTTGATTGGACAACAAAAGGAGAAAAAATCGAGGATGTTCATCCATTGCCTGATGAAGTAGCGATTCAGAGTGAGGAACTGAAACAAATTTACAACTGTTTAGATCAATGTACAATTGATCAAAAGAGTGTCATTATTTTACGATACATGCAGTCATTTTCTATAAAGGAAACGGCGGAAATATTAAATTTTAGTGAAAGTAAAGTGAAAACAACCCAGCATCGTGCTTTAAAGGCATTGCGTACATATATAGAAAATCAAGATGAAGGAGGAGAACGTAGATGAATCACAATGATGATCGGGATAAACACTTAATTGAACAACTTAACCAATTACCTAAAATTGAAGATAAACGATCTAAAGAAGAGATTTATCAACGTATTTCCTCTGCGCAACATACTAAAAAGTCACATAAAATTTTTCCAGTACTTGGCCTTGTTACAGCAGTAGCTATCCTGTTTTTCATGATAGCTCCGTCGATCATGGATAGGAACCAGCAAGAGATGAGTGATAAATCCGTTAACGATGTAAAGCAATTTAATCAGGAAAGCAAAGAGGAAAGTGGTTTAGGCTTAGAAGGAGAGGAGCAAGGCATGGCTGGTCAAGGAAATATATTGGAGAAACAAGATAGTTCAACTGTGAATAGCTCGTTAGTTGTTAATGAAACGGAATCTTCAGATCAACTCGTATATGCAGCTGTCGCAGAAAAACAAATGCAGTATATCATCCCTCTAACCTTCATTGTTCCTGACTCAAGTGTAAATGAGGCTTATAATCAATTGGATCAGTTGATAGCAACCACTAATCAAGACAACGACATCTATTTATTCCGGGATATCAAGTACCAATTTGATGAGGAGAATAATCAAGTTAGCTTAAATTTACCGAATGGCTTTTCACTTGGTAATGGTACAGCTACTGCTGGAATGTTCCAGAGAATGTTAGCTGTAATGTTTCAGCCCTACCAAATAGAAAGGGTTAAATTTACTGGGAATTTAGATAACGTGGACTTTGGTGAGATGGGCCGAGTGAAGGAAATGTCGATAAAAGAAACGAAAACGTTTAGTTATAAATTATACGATCAAGCAGCACAAAAAAGGCTTATACAAGTACCGAATGAGGAACATGAAACAATTATTGATGCGATTAATAAGCTAAAAACAAGTGAAGAATCGTATCATGTTGAGCGAACGATTCCTAAAGATATGCAATTCTCGATCCATTCAAATGATCAGTCTTTACGGTTGGAGTTTAGAAATGACTCTAGCTTGACAAATAATGAAGAAGGAATAACGATGATTGAATCAATATTAATGACAGCCAAGAGCTATGGATATGTGGAAGTGCAATTTGAAAATGCTTCTATAGAACGTGTAGGGGAATATGATTTAACAAAGCCAATTCCGGTACCTGTTGCCGCAAATCCAATAAAAAAATAAAGACACTGTCTTAAATCTTAAAAACCGATCGTGATAATTTTAACAGGTCGGTTTTCTTCTTTATTTGCATTTATTTGAATTACCTCCTATTTCATGACTTTTGGGACAGCCCTTTTTCTATGGTTTGGGTTGTTGTAAACTATATGTATAGTCTATCTACTGTAAAGAGTTTCTGTAAACAGAAGTTACGAAACGGTTGGATAGGTGAGATGTAGCTTAGTAAATATCTAATAGATGATGCTTGTAATGGAAGAATGCCACGATTCTCGCCATGTCCAACATAAGGGATACTTACCTTATCATAATCATAGTCACAGGTGACTACTGTACCACAAGCAGTATATTTTCTCTATCTACTTTTGCAATGATTTATATCTCCTAGCTCTTTGAAGTATGCTATCTTTCTCCTGCAATAGTGTAAACTGGAAAATAAATAGTGTCATTACCTATAATGTTATCGTTCGAAGAATCGATTGAAAAAGGGGGGATAAAAATGATACTAGATGGGATCATTTTGACGAGCACCTCATATTTAAACAAAGAGCGATCCATATCAGCTATCTTTCACATTATAACAGGTAAAAAATCGATTCAGACTGTACAAGATATTCACATGTACCAATTAAAAAGTTTTTATGGTGTTTATCCCAGTTTGGATAAAGCGGTTTTCCAAAAACAAATACGTTATTTAATAAAGGAAGACTGTTTAAGGATATGTAATGAAGAAAAACAAATATATAAACTGACTCCTGTAGGAAGCAGGCGATTAAACGAGGTGGGAGAAAGCTCAACGTTAAAATTATTGAACGGTTTTCGCTTTGCCGGGTTAGAAAAAATTTATTTCGATAGGTTACGATTATTGCTCCAAACATTGATAAATAGTAGGATGGGCAATTTTAACTTTATCCCTGTAATTGAAAATAAGGAAGTGGAAGTATGGGTGAAGTGGTACTATATAAAAATAAAGCCAACACGATCAAAGGTCTTACTACATTTCTATGAGGAATTAGAAATGTTGCTTAGCCGATTTCCTGATATTGTTGCCGAAATGTTTGTTGATCGGTTAACAGGGTATAAGAACTTTGGCAAAAGTGTTTATCAATTAGCACAGCAGTATGGTGTACAAAAAGATGAGATACAGCTCCAAATTACAGCTTACTTACACTATATATTGGAAACCGTTGAAAGAGAAAAAGATTGTTTCCCTTATCTGGCCAGTATAGCAGATGATTTATCAGCGAATACATCATTAACAAAGACAGCTCAAGCTACTTATCAATTACTGAAAAACGGAATGCCGGTGCAGAGGATAGCACGTATCAGAAATCTTAAAATAAATACGATTCAGGATCATATTGTGGAAATTGCCTTGTACGACGTTCATTTCCCTATAGAAAAGTACGTATCCCAAGCAGATCAACAAGAAATTATTAATGCTCATGTTGAAACTAATTCGTATAAATTAAGTGTAATTAAAGAACATGTTCCTAATCGTATCGATTATTTTCAAATTCGATTAGTATTAGCAGTTTTAAACCATGGAGTGAAAATAGGTGAATAATGTAGAAAATCAATTAAATTTAAGACATGAGTTGAAGAAGCATTTTGGATATGATGCTTTTCGTAAAGGACAACGTGAAATAATTGAAGATGTTATGCGGGGGGAGAATGTATTAGGCATATTACCAACTGGTTCTGGCAAATCGATCTGCTATCAGCTTCCAGCTAAACTGCTGGATGGAGTAACAATTGTAGTGTCACCTCTCATATCTTTAATGATTGATCAAGTAAAACATCTAAAGGCTATGAATTTTAAGCAGGTAGTTGCTATTAACAGTTTTATGAATAGGTCTGAACGGTATACTGTATGGAATCAACTACATACATATAAATTAATTTACCTATCTCCTGAACTATTGCAACAGGATAAGCTACAAAGGAAGCTTCGTCAGCTGCAAATCAGCTTATTTGTTATCGATGAAGCGCATTGTATATCGCAATGGGGACATGAATTTAGACCAGATTATTTAAAGTTAAGTCAGAGTATAGAAAGTTATGGAAATCCACCAGTATTAGCTTTGAGTGCTACCGCCACACCAAAAGTGCAAGAAGATATTATTGAAGCATTAGGTAGAAAAGGAACGATTAAACATGTTCATGACATGGATCGAGACAATATTGCGTTTTATATCCAGCATGTAAATGATGATAGCGAAAAACTAGATACGATGGCTCGTTTATTCAAGAGATACCGAGTTCCAACACTAATCTACTTTTCCAGTAGAAGAGTGGCTGAAGACGTAGCACATGAGCTATCTAATAAGCTTTCCTATCAAATAGCTGTTTATCATGGTGGAATGGAACAGCATGATCGAGTTACCATTCAACAGCAATTTATGAACAATCAATTAGATATTGTTTGCTGCACTAGTGCATTTGGAATGGGGATAAACAAGTCTAACATACGTTTGGTTATTCATTACCACATGCCTCCACAAATGGAAGCATTCATTCAAGAGGTGGGAAGAGCAGGGAGAGATGGTGAGCAAAGTATAAGTTTACTATTATTCTCCATAAAAGACATTCACTTGCCGAAGAATATAATAAAGAAAGAATTGCCATTGGAATCCGATATCACTTCTGTATTTAAACGACTATTCACGTTATTTTCATCAAATCAAAGCTTACCAGAACAGATGGACGAACGAGCGGGGATTTTTCAAATGAATGAAGTACAGTGGCGATTTATGCAGTATCAATTAGAAAAACATGGTATTATTAAAAAAAATCGTATTTTTTATGATCAACGTAATTGGCAGCGTGCTTTGCACAAAATAATTGAACATCGTAACAGTCGTACACATTTAAAAGAACAGAAGCTAACAAAAATGATTCATTGGATTCAGCAAAAAGCGTGTTTTCGCAAGCATTTATACCAAGAGTTCCAGACATCTTATGCAACCCCGACTTCTCTATGTTGTAGCAATTGTGGATTTTCTTGGGATGAATGGAATCCGGTACAGACGACAATCAAACGTACAGAACCAAAAACATGGAGAGAAAAATTACAGGAAAAGCTTTTACATGGAGATATACATGAAACAACGTGAACAATTGATATTACAGATGGAAGATAAATCGTTACGGAAGCACCTAGTTATATCGCAGCTTCTATTACTTCTTATTGCTTTTATTGGAAGTGTCTTCGTATTCGATCCTATTGAAGAGCAATGGCGTGAATTATTTAGCTGGGATTTTTCAGAAATCGTTTTTTATGGGGTATTATCTGGTTTATTAATTGCTGGAATTGAAATTATACTAATCGTCATCCTTCCTACAACGTATTATGATGATGGTGGTATTAATTACAAACTATTCCATAAGCAGCCCATTTTCTTTATTTTTTTTATAGCATTGCTAGTAGCTATAGCGGAGGAATTGCTTTTTCGCGGTTTGCTGCAAACCACCTTTGGTTACATAAGTGCAAGCATTATTTTTGCAGTCGTTCACATTAGATACCTAAAAAAACCTGTACTTCTTATCTCCGTAGTCATTGTTAGCTTTTATCTTGGGTATCTGTTCTATGTAACCGAAAATTTAATAGTAACCATTGTTACTCATTTTCTAATAGATAGTTTACTGGGGTTATTTATACGTTTTAAAAGTGAGGTGTGGAAACAATGAGCCAGCAATTAAGCAAACAAGAAGATCAGGCGGAAGAATTAAGGAAATTATTAAATGAAGTAGAAAGTATTAAAGATCCTGAAATGAATAAATCTATAGAATCAGAAGAAGTACAGCTTGAACAAAGGGAAGTAGATATCCTTAATTTACCTCCCCGCAAAGAAGTTCACGGAAATAAAAAGCAGCATACACATATAAAAATAAGTTTACCATTCAGACGATTTATTTTAATTATATTCCTATTAATCATAATCCTAATTGGGGTATACTATCTATTTGGGGGAGATATACCACAGCTCATGAATAATGTCATGGATAGCACCATTAACTAAGAAAGTGAAACTTCCATCCGTGGGATTTTGTATTTTCCACGGATGGTTAGTAGAACCAATCGGACATTTACTGGCAGTTGCCCCCTCACTAACCCATCCTTGGTTTCACTTAAATGTTTGAAGAGGGATCTTACTGCCAGTTATATGCGGGATAAAGTGAAACTTCCATCCGTGGGATTTTGTATTTTCCACGGATGGTTAGTAGAACCAATCGGACATTTAC
>NZ_BAAACY010000155.1:0-971 GCF_039521925.1 Virgibacillus salarius
AATCATCATGCCCCTTATGACCTGGGCTACACACGTGCTACAATGGATGGAACAAAGGGCAGCGAAGCCGTGAGGTCAAGCAAATCCCATAAAACCATTCTCAGTTCGGATTGCAGGCTGCAACTCGCCTGCATGAAGCCGGAATCGCTAGTAATCGCGGATCAGCATGCCGCGGTGAATACGTTCCCGGGCCTTGTACACACCGCCCGTCACACCACGAGAGTTGGTAACACCCGAAGTCGGTGAGGTAACCTTTTGGAGCCAGCCGCCGAAGGTGGGACCAATGATTGGGGTGAAGTCGTAACAAGGTAGCCGTATCGGAAGGTGCGGCTGGATCACCTCCTTTCTAAGGATATTACGGAACGCGAACCATTCTTTACGAATGGTTTGTAAGGACATACTTGGTTGTTTGGTTCAGTTTTGAGAGAGTAAATGATGTCTCTCAAGGGTGAAAGGATCTTCTGTTAAGATCCGTCACGTCCTGTGACGAACGCAGAAGTCACCACATCCTGTGGAAGTTTGTACCTTGAAAACTAAATAAGAGTAACAACGACATCAAACTAAAAGCGGAAGCGAATGTTTAGTGATGTACAGACTGGACTGACTCGCAGAAGATAAAGGAAACACGATAAACGTAAGTGAATCGATGTTGACTTATCGTACGAAGAGGAAGGAAGTCATGCTAATCGCTATGAGCGGAAGCTAGAAAACCAAAAGTTAAGGCGGATAAATAAGTACGCTTATTCATAGAAAGCTAGTTAAGTGAATAAGGGCGCACGGTGGATGCCTTGGCACTAGGAGCCGATGAAGGACGGGACTAACACCGATATGTCCCGGGGAGTCGTAAGTAGACGTTGATCCGGGAATTTCCGAATGGGGGAACCCACTGTTCGTAATGGAGCAGTACTTCTATCTGAATACATAGGGTAGAGGAGGCATACCCGGGGAACTGAAACATCTCAGTACCCGGA